>CALZLD010000107.1 GCA_945788225.1 uncultured Clostridia bacterium | reverse complement strand
CAAAAGCCTGCTACACGATGTGTAACAGGCTTTCTTTGTTATGCGAGATAAATATTCGTGACCTCTGCTCTGTTGTGTCCGAGGGATATGGAAACTGTCTTTTTTGCTTTCTTCACTGTACTACCCTTTCGGAGCTCTTCTTCGTATCGCCTTTGAGCGTATCTGTACCGCAGACCGTGGAATGAAAGCGTCTCGGATAAAGGCTTTTTCCCCTTTGTCTGTCCCTTTGTTCTGTCCTTGTCCGTAAAGCTGTCCCGATTTCGCTCAATCCACTTTTCAATGGATTGTTTGGTATGGTATATGTCCCCCGCAGAGAATATGTAGTCATTCTTCCCTTTGCAGTTCGCTCTGATATATTCTTTCAGTTCCTCAATAGCCTTCCTCTCCTCTTTTGTTTCAATGCGGATATTCCGCACCTTTCCGCCTTTCCCTTTAACTTCAATACGATTATCTTTAATCTGCGACGGTCGTAGTCTTGCGGTTTCTTCTATCCTTAGTCCAAATGTTGAGGACATTCGGATTGCGTGGTATATCTTGTAATTGCCTTGGCTCTTGGCAATATCCAAAGCCTTTTCAATTTCCTTATCCGTCCACGCTTTGTTTATTGTTCCCCGTTCTCTTTTACCGAAGTCAAACCTATCGTTTTTGGGCAGAATACTCTTTCCCCCTGCCTTTTCATACATAAAGCGTATCCCTGCAAGCGCCGTTCTTATGGTACTATCGGATTTCCCATTTTCCTGCATACGCTCCACATAAGCAAAGATATGCTTTGCTTTGACATTATTGAACTTTTCAAGCTTGTACTCGTTTGCAAGGAACTTTGAGAACTCACAACAAGCGGAGTAATATCTGCTTATGGTTTTAAACCCCTTTTCGCCTGACAGTTCTTTCGTCACCTCGTTCAGTTGCTGAACAAGCCCGTTGTAAATCTCACTTCTTTTCATTCCTCAACACCCCTTTCGTTCCGCCAAAGGTAAGATTTCTATTTGAAAACTTTCTTCGATTGTTATGTACCCAATTTCGTATTGCGTTCTTTACCCTATCCGTATCAATTCTCATTTTATCGGTAAGTCTGAGTGCTATCTCGTCTATTTCGATATTTTCTACAGATGACATTCTCAAAGCGTTCTTAATCATAGAATTTCCTTGAAGTTCGGCAAGCCTAATAGCTTTTTCAACTTCTCCTCTCGTCCAGATAATATTTTCTATAGGGTTGTAAGACTTCTCAAATCCGAAATCTCTTTTATCGGGCAGGACATTCTCTCCTCCCGAAAACTCATAGAAGAAGTATATGCCGTTGAGGTCTGTCAGAATGGTTGTGTCTGGGACGCATTGCTCTCTTTCAAATGCGACAAACGCCCTGATATGCTTATCATTGAGGTTCTTAAACTTCTGCAAACCGAACCTTTTCCCGACATAATCGCAGAGTTTAAGAGCAGAAACGAGGTATCTTTTTCGGGTACTCAAAGAGCCACGATTGCACCTTTTGTAGATAGCGTTGACCTGTTCGTGAAGTGATTTCATATTATCAGCTCCTTTCATAAGATGGTTTAAGCATGTCCGTGAAAGTCTGAATTTTCGCAGATTTCACTGATTTTCATATTTATTATCCGCATAAGTTCCGATTTTGCGTTGATTGTTCCGACTTTTCCATTCCGTTTCTATTCTTATCATAATAGAAACGGAATGGCGGAGTCGCAGAGGGCAAATCGTTTTGCGGATAACAGTTTGTTCAGGGTTAGTAAGTTACCAAAGCATCTCGACGGTCCTTAATCGTGAGTGTTTTTCTTCGGTTTCTGCACATAACTACGCATCAGCGTAGCCACGAAAACAGCGTTTCGTCATTGGCAGACAGGACGGACTTCCGTCAAGGAACACGGCATTTAATAGGGTGCTAAGGGAAAAACGATGAAAGCAAATGCCGAAATCTTAATCATCGTTTACAGATTGGTGTTATGAAAAATTGCCAATCTGAATACACAATTCCTTCTTCTGCAACGAATACCATTATCGATATATCTGTAATATATAAAAAATAAAAAAACATTTTAAAAAAATTTTTTTACGAAAAAATCCTGCCGAAATTTAAATTTCAGCAGGATTTTTCTTTATCTATAGACTTTTCAGGGCAGATGTTTGTGCAATACGCATAATATTATTTACAAAAGTTCGTTAATAATGACGATAGAAAATTGTGTTATATTTTTTAGTTAGGGCAAATTTTCGTTTCTATAGGAATTTGCTACAGTATTTTTTTATTTCTGTAGATTTTTTGGTGTGTGATTACCTTTCACCTATAGGCGAGGACTAAAAGGGCGTGTTAAATTAAAAAACGACAAACATTTTATATTGCATAACCTATGTATATGTGGTATAATAGCCTTGCGACACAATTTAATATGAACATATTCCTAGGTATACATTTTTTACTTTACGGTAAAAATGCATGCTCTATTTTCGTATACTTCTAGGAGTAGTTCGATAAATTGTGTCGCAGCAATCGGAGTTATGCATTTTTCGGTGCGTGGCTTCGGCTGCGCACTTTTTTGTTATAAAGGAGACAGAAAGATATGAGAAAGAAAATAGCACTATGCCTTGCGCTTGCAATGTCGTTATCTATGACAGCCTGCAAGGCGACACCGACAAACGCTCCGTCGGTTGAAACGAGTGAGAGTACGAGCGCAACCGAAACTGCGGAAACAACGGTAACTTCTCCCGAAGTCACAACTGTCCCCGTTGAAACCACGGTTCATGAGGAAACCACAACTCCCAAAATCACTACAACAGAAGCGACAACTACAACCGTTATTACAACGACAGTTTCCGAAACTACCACAACGGTTCCCGAAACTACCACGGTTGTAACAACCACCACTGCTTCTGCAACTACCACAACTGTTGTCACTACTCCTGCTCGTCCTGTTGGCTATGATAATCAAATGATACAAGAACTGATAGATTCTACTAATGCTGAAAGGCGAAGATTAGGTCTTCACGAACTTAAAGTTGACCAGACTCTTATGGACTGCACTGCAATACGAACGAAAGAAATGAGCGACAACTGTTATATCGCACATAAAAGACCTAATGGAGACAGTTGGAAAACTGTAATGCCGGAAAGCTATTTTTGGATGGCTCGCGGGGAAAATGCAGCTCTAACATATGACGCTACAAGCGGGGTTGCTATATATAAACAGTATGCTAATTCCCCTTCTCATTATCAAGCTATGATAGACCCAGATTTTTCTCGCTTTGGAGTTTCGATGTATAGAGATTCGCAAGGAAGAGTTTACTCTTGTATGATTTTCACTGATTAAAACCCTATAGAACGCCTGTCTTGATAGATAGGCGTTTGATTTTTTGGGCTACTCTCTCCGTTTTTACAGCCGATTCGTTTTTTATGAAAAACACCCCGAAGCGCTTTTTCAGTGCCTCGGGGTGCTGTTTAATCAGTCGTTGTTGTCAAGTGGGTTTGAATACTTCTTTATGAAACATTGCAAGAGCAATTTTTTGCCTTCTTTTTTGTTGTCAAAAAAGAAGGTCGCCAAGAAAGGCTCGCAGAGCCGTTGGCGAAACAAAAATAAAAGCACTCTGAAAGAGTGCTTTTAAATCCGTACTGTTCGGCTACACAAAAAGGCACCTTGCGGTGCCTTCTTTTATTATTCCTCGGGAATATGCTTTTCTGCAATTTTTGCAATAACGGGAATTTTCACGATTTTTCCCGAAAATGCCATAAAAATAATTATCACAAAAATAACCGTTTCTGCAAAGCTTACAAACTCCGTAACCTTTGTTATGCCCGTTGAACCGCCTGCCATAACCGAGCCGACCTTATCGCTGATTTTGTAGATGAGCCCAACAAGGTCGCCGTATAAATCGCCTATCCAACCCATAACAATCTTTATTATAAGGAAGAAAAACGAAAGACAGAGCGACTGCAACGCGTTCACCTTGATAACTCTTTCAGCCGAAAATGCCAGCGTGAATACAAAGAAAATTATCATTGCGGTCATACTTAAATATCCGCAAAGATAGCCGACTGCCGAAAGCGCGCCGACGGTTATTCCGAATTTTGTCTTGTCCATAGAAAAGTCTCCTTTTAAAATATATTACCACAATTTTAATCCAAAAAACCCTTTATGTCAATAGAATAATAAGTGTTTTTCAGCATATATTTCATATAAGAGGTGAGATTGATGAAAAGCGCGGGATTGTTTTTAAAAAGAGTTGCCGTTCTGTCGGCGGTGACAATTGTACTGCCGTTTTTTTCGGTCTGGATACAGCGCGATATTCCACAGATATTTGCCGAAAGCGGAGAATTTTTTTCTCTTGACGATGGCGATAATTCCGACGGTGAAAACGGCTACACCATAACTTTTTTTGAGAACGAAATGCTCTCCTACGGCTCGCCCGTTGACGAGACAAAAATAACCCCTGACAGTTCAGAAGAAATCGCCTCGGAAGGTCCTCTCCCATACCCTCATACGCTTGAAAACAAAAGCGGAAAAATAACGGCGCTATGCTTTGGCAGACAGAGCGGTGACAGATACTTTTCGCTTGTGGGCGGAGCGCAGGTGCAGAACATAACCGATGTTGACAATTCCGTTCTGATGAAGGAAAGCTATGAGCTCCCCGAATTCAGACTTAAAAGAAACGGCGAAAAGGAAATTCTTATTATGCACACCCACACCACAGAGAGCTATGAGCCGTATACAAGGGATTTTTATGACGACTCGTTTATCTCGCGCACAACTGACGAAAGCCGGAACACCGTCGCTGTGGGTGAAGAAATAGCAAAACAGCTTGAAGAAGCGGGGTTCGGCGTTATCCACGATAAAACCATACACGATTACCCGTCTTATAACGGCTCCTATGACAGAAGCGCAGTTACCGTGAAAAATATTTTAAAGCAGTATCCCACAATAAAAATTGTGCTTGACATTCACCGTGACGCTATCGAAAGAGAGAGCGGCGAGCGTATTGCTCCCACAGCGGTGATAGACGATGAAACCGCCGCGCAGATAATGATAATATCGGGTTGCGACAGCGGTAATATGGGGTACCCTCTTTATCTTAAAAACTTTCGGCTTGCCTGTCTTTTTCAACGCCACATTTATGCTGATTACAAGGAGCTTGCAAGACCAATACTGTTTACATACAAAAAATACAATCAGAATTTAACGACGGGTTCTCTGCTCATTGAAGTCGGGGGACACGCAAACTCTATTGACGAGGCAAAAAGGTCGGGGGAGTATCTTGGAAAGGCTATTTCCTCGGCGCTATGTGAAATATCTTAAACGGAGCGTTAAAATGAAAAGACGGGTATTTTTTTCGGTAATGTTTTCAGTGCTGATATGCTTTTTCACCCTTTACGGCTTATCCACGGCATATATAAATATTCAGAACACCACGAGCAGAGACAAGATAACATCGGCGGCGGAGGCTTTTGTCAATAAAGAAAAAGGCACTGCCGAGATTTATGTCTTCGGGAAAAAAACGGGCGAAGTAAAGCTGAAAAAATCGGAGCTTCCCGAATTTCTCTGGGCGGCTGTTCCGCCCGAAGCAAGATTTTTGTGGATAGGGGCGAAGAGGTTAGAGGAATATTTTTTTGAAGGGTATATTTAGTTTGCACACGAAGAGTCCAACGATGAAACAAAAACAAAAGCACTCGAAAGAGTGCTTCTATTTTTGGTTTCGCTGTCGGCTCTGCGAGAGTGTTTCGCCCTCGTGCTCGGGGCGACTTTC
>CALZLD010000106.1 GCA_945788225.1 uncultured Clostridia bacterium | reverse complement strand
ATATTTTCATACATAATTCCAACTTAAATAAAAAAATATATTTTTGGTTATAGAACCTATGAAAAGAGTGATTTCAACGAAAAAAACACAAATTCAAAAGGAAAACCTTTATGCACTTTATAACAAAAATAGAAACACTATTGAGTTATTATATGTGCTTACCATACTTCGCCGGGATACTTTAATCCCCAATCCTTGCGAAGCCTTGTCATTATTTCCATAACATCGCAGGTGTCCTGCAAGTGAAGCAACGATCTATCACCTGTTCTTACCGCTTCTTCCATATCCTGTAATTCATAATACAGAGCGTTCGCTGTTTCTCCGCAAGTTATCTCACGGACAGCGCCTGTTTCTGCGTCGACTATCACAGCTTTGTCAGCTCTTGGATACTCCATTATCTCAATATAGCCTTTTTCACAGCTTATCATAGCTCTTTTCGGTTGCTTGGAGTGCATACTGATTGCTACCGTTGCCATCTGATCTTTTGTGTTCTTTAAAAGAACAGTTGCCATTTCGTCTGAACCTGTCGGCGATGACTTCCACTGGCTTAATATCTCATTCGGCTTTTCCTCCATGAAACTGCGGACTATTGATAGCGCATACACGCCGATATCTAGCATTGCTCCGCCAGCAAGCTCCATATTAAAGAAACGGTTGCTCATATCGTATTCCTTGAAGCTGCCGAAATTCATCGTTATCATCTGGACTTTTCCAAGCTCGCCACTCCTCACGATGTCCCGGAGTTTTTTGTAAAGTGGCATGTGCCATATAGTCATAGCCTCGCCTATCAGCAGATCTTTTTCCTTTGCAAGCGAAACCATTTCCGAAAGCTCACGGCTGTTGAGTGTAATAGATTTTTCAACAAAGATATGCTTGCCGTTTTCCAAAGCCTTTTTCATGTATTTATAGTGGGTGTTGTGGGGAGTCGTGATATAGATTATATCCACATCGGTGTCATTAAACACCTCATCGATTTCATCATAGACCTTTTTTACATTATACTTTTCCGCAAACTGAACAGCTTTTTCATGCGTTCTGTTAGCAACGGAATAAAGCGTTCTGCCCATTTTTTTAAGCCCTTGTGCCATTTCGTTTGCTATAACTCCGCAACCTATTACCGCCCAGTTTAATTGTTTTTCTTCCATAAAAAATCTCCTTCAGAATTATCTTCCGCTTTCCTTGATTTTATCCAAGCGCTATTGCTCCGTAAACTCCCTTGCCCTTCAATGTTGTCATAGTAAAACACCTCATATAAAAATAGGGACGGCGGTTTTTCCGCCGCCCCGTAAGGTTTGTATTTCTTTATTCGCCGAAGCCGTCTTCAAACAGCTTTACAAATTCATCAAGTACAGCCTGTTCATCGCCGCCTGAAACAATAAGCTCAACATCTGTGCCCTTCTTGATTCCTGCCGCCATTATCTGCATAACAGCCTTAGCCTTTATTTCCTTGCCGTTAGCCTTCATTATGATTTCGCTTTCGGGGCGTTCCTTGGCAAGCTTTGCGATAATTCCTGCGGGACGCATATGCATACCCTCTGCGTTTACTACTGTAACTACCTTAGATACCATAATATTATCTCCTTTACTGAAATATAAATTATGTCGATTTTGCGGTAAAAGTCTTACTTTGAAATCCTTTTCTTGAACAGACCGAGCAGAAGCATTCCTACTACCGAGCCGATAACAAGTGCAAGAACATACATAATGGGGTTGCCAACAACGGGGAATACGAATATACCACCGTGAGGAGCGCGAAGTGTGCAACCGAATGCCATTGAAAGTCCTCCTGCTGTTGCTGAACCTATCATACAAGCAGGTATTACTCTTGCGGGGTCAGCCGCAGCGTAGGGGATAGCGCCTTCTGTGATAAAGCTGAGTCCCATAATGTAGTTTACAGGACCGTTTTTGCGTTCTTCATCTGTAAATCTGTTCTTGAAAAATGTTGTTGCAAGAGCTATTGCGATAGGAGGTACCATACCGCCAACCATAACTGCCGCCATTATGTCGAAGTTGCCCGATGCTATTGCCGCTGTGCCGAAAACATATGCCGCCTTGTTGAAGGGACCGCCCATGTCTATTGACATCATAGCGCCAAGTACGCAACCGAGAAGTATCTTGCTGGAACCGCCCATATTGGTAAGTAAGCTTGCAAGGCCTTCGTTAAGCAGACCCATTATGGGGTTTACTGCACACATCATTATCGCTACCATCAATAGACCACCGAGGGGATAGATAAGTACGGGCTTGATACCGTTAAGCGCTTTGGGCATCTTGTCGCAGAGCTTTTCCAGCATAAGCATAAGGAAACCGCCTATAAAACCTGCAAGCAGAGCACCGAGGAAACCTGAGGGAACATTTCCGCCGGGAGCGGCAAATGTTGCGCCCGAAACCGCCATTGCGCCGCCTGCCATACCCACGAGAAGTCCCGGTCTGTCGGCAATGCTCTTGCCGATATAGCCTGCAAGAATGGGTATCATAAAGTTGAATGCGTAACCGCCTATTGTCTTGAACCATGCCGCCGCCGCAAGATGAGTACCGAAATTACCGTCCTGCGGTGCACCGCCAAGAGAGTCGATAAGGAAAGCAAGAGCAATGAAAATTCCTCCTGCTACCGTAAAGGGAAGCATATTTGAAACACCGTTCATAAGGTGCTTATAGAGCTTTCTGCCGAAGCTTTCACCGCTTTTTGCAGAGGATGAAACGCTGTCATTTCCGCCTTCATGGTGATAAATCGGAGCGTCACCCGATACGATACGGTTAATAAGTTCATCGGGAATTTTTATTCCGTCGGAAACCTTTGTGCGAATTACTTTTTTGCCGTTAAAACGAGCCATTTCAACGGACTTGTCCGCCGCTATGATGATACCGTCGCATGCGGCTATTTCTTC
The DNA here is from genome assembly GCA_945788225.1 of uncultured Clostridia bacterium. GTDB lineage: Bacteria > Bacillota > Clostridia > Oscillospirales > Ruminococcaceae > RGIG4131. The sequence continues at coordinate 2,860 of CALZLD010000106.1, read as the reverse complement.
GTCGGTAAGTGTATTCTTTGTGCCGCCTGAACCGTTTGTTTCAACCTTGATTGAAATGCCAAGCTTTTCGCCTGCTTTTTCGAGAGCCTCTGCGGCCATATATGTGTGTGCAATTCCTGTAGGACAAGCTGTTACCGCCAGAACCTTATAACCCTTTGCCGCCTCTGATTCCGCCTTCGGCTCATCGGGATATTTTTCGTTTTCCATATCGTCAATAATTTTAAGGAACTCGTCCTTATCCTTTGCACCAAGCAACTTCTTACGGAAATCCTCGTCCATAAGTATAGTCATCAATCTGGACAAAACTTCAAGATGAACATCACCGTCATTGGGCGCCGCTATCATAAACAGCAGGTTTGAAGGCTCGTCATCAAGAGCTTCATAATCAACGCCCTCGGGCACTGTCATTGCCGCAAGAGAGGGTGCCTTGACTGCTCCGCTCTTTGCGTGAGGTATTGCAATTCCGTCACCTACGGCGGTTGAACCCTTTTCCTCACGGGCAAGAATACCCTTTTTGTATTCCTCCTTGTCGGCGATATTGCCACCCTTTACTTGAAGCTCCACAAGCATATCAATAGCTTCGCTTTTGGATTTAGGAGAGCCACCAAGAAGAATGCTGTCTTTTTTGAGTAAATCTGTAATTCGCATAATAATTCCTCCTTTTATTTATATTCAGAGCGTTTTCAGAAGCTCCGCAATTTTTTCTTTTGTAGCAAGACCGTCGGAGAAAGCCGTTGCTCCTCCTGCGGCTGTGCCAAGTTTAAGAGCGTATTCGTAATCGCCCTGTAAAGAGCCTGCTGTGAAGCCTGCTACCATTGAGTCGCCTGCGCCCACGGAGTTTTTAACCTTACCCTTACATACTCCGCAACGGTGCATTTTTCCGTACTCGTCGATAAGCATTGCACCGTCGCCCGCCATTGAAATAAGCACATTAACAGCCCCCATTTCCTGCAACTTACGGGCGTATTTTTCAATATCCTCGTCGATTTTCAGCGTGACACCAAACATTTCACCAAGCTCGTGGTTGTTTGGCTTTACAAGAAAAGGCTTGTATTTAAGTACATTCAAAAGCAAATCCTTTGTTGCGTCCACAACAACTTTAATCTTTTTAGAGGAAAGCCTTTCAAGTATTCTCTGATAAATGTCCGAGGGGAGAGAAGAGGGGATACTTCCCGCAAGTATCAGGGTATCTCCGTCAGAAATATTATCCAGCTTTGCAAAAAGCGCCGATATTGCTTTATCGTCAATGTCGGGACCTTGTCCGTTGAGCTCTGTTTCTTCCGAGGACTTTATCTTGACATTTATTCGGGAGTTGCCCTTTTGAAGCCGTACAAAGTCCGTATCAATTCCCATATCGGCAAGACCTTTTTCAATAGCCTCGCCCGTGAAGCCTGCTGTAAAGCCGAGAGCTTTTGAACTTATCCCAAGTTCACGCAGCACGATAGAAACATTGATACCCTTTCCGCCGAAGTACATTTCCTCTTTGTCGGAGCGATTTGTAGCCCCAAGCTTCATTTCAGAGGTATGGACGATATAATCAATAGCAGGATTGAATGTAACTGTATAGACCATTTACATTACCTCCTTGATATTTGCTTTTGTGAGGAATTTTTTATCCTCAAGCTTGTCTGTAATTATCTTAACCTGACCAAGCTGTGCAAAGGTTACTGACGCTATCTGACCGAATTTGGAATGGTCTGCAAGAACATACACTCTCTGGCTGTTCTGCACAACAGCCGATTTTACACTTGCTTCGTTTCGGTCGGGTGTGGAAATGCCTGCCGATAAAGAAATAGCATTTGCACCTATAAAGCTTTTGGTAAAGTTGTAGCCTTTTAGACTGTTTACACATTCCGCGCCGACAATCGCCTCGGTAGTAAGCTTTATTTCGCCTGCGGGGATATATACCTTAAAGCCCCTCTGCGCCAGCTTTTTTGCGTGAACGAAAGCGTCCGTCACAAAGGTAACATTCTTATCGGGCAGAAAATCAATCATCTTTTCGGTGGTAGTTCCTGCGTCGATGAAAACGAAGTCGCCGTCCTCCACAAGCGAAGCGGCATACCTGGCTATCGCTTCCTTTTCCTCTGTGAACATTTTTGATTTCGATTCTACATCGTGCTCCACAAGATTAAAGGAACGGTCATCGATGGATATAGCTCCGCCGTGAACCTTTTTTATAAGTCCTTTCTCATCAAGCGCTGTAAGGTCGCGGCGCACGGTAGATTCGGACGCGCCAAGAAGTTCGCAGAGCTCTGTGAGCGTTACGCTCTTCTTTTGCTTCACCTGTTCCACTATTATTGAGTATCGTTCTTCAGTAAGCATTTGTATCACCCTCCTTACAATATATCAAGAGTGCTTTTGAGCGTTTGTGATTGTTTCTGACGCTATATTAACATATTCTAAAGGGACAATCAATAGTTTTCAGTCAAAAACATTCAAAAACGCTCAAATTTGTATAAACATATAATTTCTTTTTGGTTGCTTTGTGCGTTTTGACAACAACTATAAAAAACAAAACTCGTCCTTGATACTACTTAAGGGCGAGTTTTTCTGCTTCAAGCCGATTTTTGAGAGCTATGTCTTTCTATCAGGCTTGTTACTCCAGATTTTGATAAATATCCAGTATTTCCAATAACTTTTTGCCCAATTCATTGTTTGAATCCCAACAATCAGCTATCCCTTTTGGATAATATGGAAAGAATACATTTTTATCTCTGACCTCATTCCTTTTGTCCAATTCCTTGATTATTGCTCCGAGTTGATTACTGCTCATATACCAAGAAATAGTCAGGGGATTATCCATAGGAGTTACTATTTCTTTTTTTACATCTTCAATCATCAATGAAAAATTACTCATTTC
>CALZLD010000105.1 GCA_945788225.1 uncultured Clostridia bacterium | reverse complement strand
CATCCCGTTATGGGATATGAAATTCTCAAAAACATATCTATCCGTGGCAAATTTGCATACGGAGCAAAGTGGCACCACGAAAGAATGGACGGCAAGGGATATCCCGACGGACTTAACGGAGAAGGTATTCCCGAAATTGCAAGAATTATCGCAGTGGCGGACGCTTATGACGCTATGACCAGCAGAAGATCTTATCGTGATACAATGCCTCAGGAAAAGGTCAGAGAACAGATTGTAGAGGGAAAAGGCTCTCAATTTGATGAAAAGATTGCAACGATTATGATAACTATGATTGACAACGATGTGAATTATACAATGAAACAGAACTGATGAAACACAAAAAGGACGGAGCGTATCCGTCCTTTATTTTATTCCGACTTTATTTCTCTTATGTTTTCAATGTCAATCTGCTCGCCCGAAGTGAAAACAAGCTGTTTTGCGCTATCGTCAATGTGCCGTAGTGTTCCCGTGAACGAGATATATTTTCCGCCCGACTTCTTTTCGTCGGGACTAAAATAAACAAGCGTTACCTGCGGTCTCTCGCTGAGTTTTTCTCTCAAAGAAATCATCGCTTTGTTAAGACTTTCTTCTTCGTCCTCGGTGAGCTCGTGCTTTTCTTCTGTGAGCCTTGCCTTTTCTTCAACCTCGTCGTCATATCCCGTCAAAGCCGCAAAGGGAGAAAATTGTGCGGCGCGGTTTACCATAGTCATTCTTGGGTGAGTTTGAGATGTGGGGCAAGGAAGGCCTATTATGTCGCCGTATTTTTCCTCTGCCGTTAAATTGTCCGCCATAAATTCTCCCTTCTACGCTTTGTGTCCGCCGACCTGACCGTTACGCTCGATGGTCGTTGCTCCTTCTTTGAAATTCATTCCCTTTAATACAGCGTTCTTGCCGTATTTCTTTTTAAGACCTATGACAGCTTTCTGTATGCTTTTTTCCTTTTCGAGTTCTTTTTGCTCCTCTTCGTTTTTCTTTTGGAGCGCGCCGTAATCTGTGAAAAGGTCCATCTGCTCCATTATGCTTTCGGGAGCGTCCCCCTCTTTGACAACATGATTTGCCGTGACGCTTATTCTTCTTATCGTCAGCTTTCGGTTGACGATTTTTTTATAGAGTTCAATGACTTTTTCGGTGATGATTTTCGTTGACGAGGTATACATCCCTATATTGACAGAGCCGTGCGAAGACTTTGGTACCTTTCTTCCGTAGCGGTCAGACTCAACATCTCCGCTGTAACTGTTATTGCCGACATTTTCCGTATCATAGCCGACAGTCAGCACCATCTGGTCGGTGACAAGACCTTTATCGACAAGGTCAAGGGTAAGCAGGTCAGTCATTTCACGGACGATAAGCTCGCCCTTTTCAAAGCTGTAAGGCGACCTTAAAACCTGCCCCGAACCTATGCTGTTGTTTTCGGGCTTGTACTTTTTTATGTCGGATATCCGGCAAGGCTCGTACCCCCACGCGTGGTCAATAAGAAGTTCAGCGTTCACCCCGAATGTCTTGTATAAAAGCTCCTCGTTGTAAAAACCGTCTTTTTTGCCGACAGAGCATCTTGCAATGTCCCCCATAGTGAAAAGCCCTAATTGTTCAAGTCGGTTTGCATAGCCTTTTCCCACTCGCCAGAAATCCGTCAGCGGAGTGTGGTTCCAGAGTAGTCTGCGGTAGGACGCCTCGTCAAGCTCGGCTATTCTCACACCGTCCTCATCGGGCGGAATTTTTTTCGCTACAATGTCCATTGCCACTTTGCAAAGATAAAGGTTTGTGCCTATCCCTGCCGTAGCGGTAACTCCCGTTTCTTTCAGTACTTCTCTTATCAGCATTACAGCAAGCTCACGGACGGTTTTGCCGTATGTTTCAAGGTACGAAGTAGCGTCTATAAAAACCTCGTCTATCGAGTAGACATGAATATCTTCGGGAGCTATATATCTCAAATAAATGTTGTAAATGTCCGCGCTGACTTTCATATAGTGCGCCATCTGCGGAGGAGCGACAAGGTAATCGACAGCCAGCGTGCTATCGGAGCAAAGCTTTGTGTAGTCATAGCTTTTCCCCACAAGAATACCGTTTGGAGCCTTTCTCTGCCTTTCGGAATTGACTTCCTTGATACGCTGAACTACCTCGAAAAGCCTTGCTCTGCCCTTTATGCCGTATGTTTTAAGAGAGGGAGACGCCGCAAGGCAGATTGTCTTTTCGGTGCGTGAAATATCCGCAACAACAAGGTTTGTCGTCAACGGGTTAAGTCCGCGTTCAACGCACTCTACAGAGGCATAGAACGATTTAAGGTCTATTGCGATGAATGCTCTTTCTGCCATACTTTATCTCCTTTCTTTTTTGTTTTAGTATACCACATATTGAGCGAAAAATCTATAATTAAAAGCATATTGTCTGTTCTTTAAATAAAAACTTGATTATTTCATGGATATACAGTACAATGTATCTAATAAAGATTAATTTAAACGGAGGGTTGAACTATGGGTTTGTTTTCAAAGCCTGAATATGTTGAAGTTGAAATGGATTTTGTATATGATACCTACACACAGCCCGAGGAGGTTGACAATGGTTTTATCTCCATTGAGGCTTATGGGAATATTCTTGATACATACAAATATGTCACTTCAAGCTACAGCTTAAAGGATATGTCGCTATATGACAACGGTGGATATGAAGAAATGACGGAGCTTTTAAGAGATACAAGGGACAAAAAGGTGAAAGTCCGTTTTAAAGTAAAAGACGGAAAAATAAAGGAAGCAAAAATCCTTATTGAAAGTCTTGCAGATGCATATAACGACGAAAGATTTTTAAAGCTGGAACTTCTTGGCTGGGGCGTGGCGGATAAAAGCTCAATCGGCCAGGCATAAGTTGAAAAAATACACAATAGAAAAGGAGAAACGGATATGACCTTAAAAGAACAGAATGAAGTAATTCTCAGCGGAAAAATGTATAACGACCTTACTCCCGAACTGATAAAAGCCCGTGAGGACACGGTTTTTCTCACAAACGAATACAATGCAAGCTTTGGCAGACCATCGGAGGAAAGGGAAGAAATCTTAAAAAGGTTGTTGAAATCTGTCGGAAAGGGAGTACATTTTGAGCCTACATTCCGTTGTGAGTTCGGATACAATATTTCAATCGGAGATAACTTTTATGCAAATTTTGACTGCGTTATGCTCGACGGCGGTGGAATTGAAATCGGAAATAATGTTCTGTTCGGACCGAGAGTGGGTATCTATACTTCAAATCACGCCGCAGACGCCTGGGAGCGTATCAACGGAGCGTGCTATGCAAAGCCCGTAAAAATCAGAAATAATGTATGGATAGGCGCAGGAGTTCATATCAATCAGGGAGTGACCATAGGGGACAACACCATTATCGGTTCGGGAAGTGTTGTTACAAGAGATATTCCTGCAAATACCGTCGCCGCGGGAGTTCCCTGCAAAGTGATAAGAGAAATAACCGATGCAGATAAAACGGGGTATATGCCTTATTAAAAATATTCTCTGTCATACCAAAAAGGTACGGCAGAGATTTTATTTTTCTTCAATTTTTTGTTAATTTTTGTATATTTTTACTCTTTTATTATAGTTTAATGTGATAAAACAATAAATTATCACAAAAAATCAGATAATTCCCGTAATTTCTTGACTTTTTGCAATAAAAAAGTTATGATAATACAATGCGAAATTTGTCTTTTTTGAGTTTATACACTCCAAAAAAGCTTTGGCTGTTGCGACAGAATTTGTATTTGTGGCAATAGCCGTAAAATAAACCGATTAAATATAATGGATGAACACAATGAAAAAGAAAATCCATTTGTTTTCTGCTGGTACTCAGCATAGTAATGACGCTGTTTGCAGGTTGCAAAGCGAATAGCACCGTTTCAAAAGAAGACGAGGACACAATCACGGTGTATTTGTGGACTAATGTATTGTATGCCTGAAATGGATGGTATTGCAACTACACGGGCAATTCGCAGGGCAGTAGGAAAGGATGTTCCGATTATAATCATTTCAGCGTACGACTGGTCGGATATTGAGCAGGAGGCAAGGGCGGCAGGTGCAAATGCGTTTATCAGCATCCTCCTTTCCGTTCATTAGAAAGGTGTAAGCACGGTCAAGATTTCTTCCTGCTCGTCCTATCTGCTGATAATATGCAACAAATAACCTCTGTCATACCATTATGGGACAACAGAGGCGTTTTTATCAAAATAATTTGACATCCCCATACAAACCTATTATAATAGTCACATAAAATAATCGGTCGGAGGGAAGTGAGAAGCTATGGAAGATAAAAAGCGGGTAGCGGTATTATTTATTCACGGCATTCTCGGGACACCCCGTCATTTTGATTGTTTTTTGCGGTTTATTCCTCCGACCTGGTCGACACACAATATTCTGCTGAAAGGGCACGGCGGAAGTGTAAAAGATTTTTCCAAAGCGTCTATGAATGAATGGAAACAGCAGGTGAGTCAGACTCTTGATAAATTACTGAAAGAAAACGACCGTGTAATTATCGTGGCTCATTCTATGGGAACATTATTTGCTATACGGGAAGCGACAGAAAAGCCGATAGACGAACTATTTTTGATGAATGTACCGCTTAAAATACATATTACTGTCCGGCTGATAAAAAATGTTTTGGAAGTTTATAGCGGAAATATCGATCCCAACGATAAATGGTCTGTTGCCGTGAAAAAGGCGTACGGTATAGGAAGCGACAGAAATATTTTAAGTTACATAGGCTGGGTTCCAAGGTTTCTTGAACTGTTTTCCGAAATACGAAAAACAAGAAAACTTATCGGCAAATTGTCGGTGCCTTCTCATGTGTATCTGTCTTTGCACGATGAAGTCGTTTCTGTTAAATGTAAGAATTTGCTTAAAAGCAATACTTGTATCACAGCAAAAATGCTGAACAATTCAGGCCATTTGTACTATTCTCCGACAGACCAACGCATATTGAACAAGGAGTTTAAAAAAATGATTCAGAGGATAACAAATACAATGAATTAGCAAAGCAACAACACTCTTCAAACGGCTCGTAACAGTAATTCATAATAAGATTTATTATATAGCTACCGCCGAGGTTTTCCCTCGGTTGTTTATATACCCCCTCAAATCTCACTCTGAACGACAAACAAAACCCGAACCGCTATTGCAGTTCGGGTTTTTTTGTTTAAGGTTTAATCAGAACTACTGACCCATTTTGTATGAGTCGATCATCTTCTTAACCATCTGTCCGCCGACAGAACCTGCCTCACGAGAAGTAAGGTCGCCGTTGTAACCTGACTTAAGGTTAACGCCTACTTCGTTTGCAGCTTCCATCTTAAATCTTTCGAGGGCTTCTCTGCCCTTCTGAGTTGTCTGACCTTTCATAATCAAATCTCCTTAAAAATTTTTTTGCCGTTTTCGGCTTTTATTTGGGCTTGCTTTAGTATTATTTCTCGCGCTGTATTTATTATTTATGGTAATTTTTATAAAATATCAAATTTGATGCTTTAAATTTTATATATTACACAATATTTTTTTACAATTTAGTTAAATTCTTGACAATATGTAAATAAAATGTTAATATAGATTAACAAAGGGGCATATCCATTGAATAAAAAAAGGATGGTGTGGCATTGATATGAAGACTGTAAAAGGTAAGATTATTGTAGGGATGATTTCACTTGTTACCGCAACGCTTGTAATTCTGGGCATAATATGCTCGGCACTTGCGGCAAAGGGTGTATCTTCGCGACTCGAAGGAGATATGACCGCTATTGCGGATATTGCGTCC
>CALZLD010000104.1 GCA_945788225.1 uncultured Clostridia bacterium | reverse complement strand
CGTTGCCGTATCAATATACACAAGCGATTTGAGAATACCGTTTTCCGCTTTCGATGAATTGAGCCTTACAAGGTTATCGCCGTTTTTAATCCTGCTCGCCGCAATTATTTCGGAGCTTGAATATATGCTCTCTCCGTCAACGGTAACTTCCGCTACATTAAAGAAAACGGTAAGCGACAGAATTATCCCGACAACTATCACAAGAAAAAACACCGCGGTATAATACAGTGAAAGATTTTGTCTTCTGCGCCGTCTTTTGCGATTTCCGCCGTTTTGTGAGCTGTCGTGGCTCTTTACAACATCCCGCATTGTGTTCCTCCCTACTTCCTTATGATTTTTCCTCCGACAAGAGAAAAGGTCTTTTCAATATTTTCATAACCTCTGTCAATATGATGAATATTTCCTATGACGGTCCTGCCCTCTGCGCCAAGCGCCGCAACGACAAGAGCCGCCCCTCCTCTGAGGTCTGTTGCAAGAATGTTCGCTCCGAAAAGGTTCTTTACGCCTTCGACGATAGCAACCTTGCCTTCAACCTTTATATCTGCGCCCATTTTTGTCAGCGCAGGGACATGCTGATATCTGTTTTCAAATATATTTTCAACAAAAACGCTTGTGCCCTCCGCTTTGGCAAGAGACGCCATAACGACCGCCTGAGCGTCTGTCGGAAAAGCAGGATAAGGCATTGTGAGTATCTTTTTTACTGCTTTTAGCTTGTTTGCTTTGATAAAAACGCTGTCGCCGTAAGAATAGATATAACAACCCATTTCCTCAAAAATCGGGATAACGCTGTCAAGGTCGTTGCGACACAACTTTGTTATTCTGAGTTCTCCTCCCGTTGAAGCGGCGGCGGACATATATGTAGCGGCGACAATTCTGTCGGGCATTATTGTATGTTCGCAACCTTTGAGCGAAGAAACTCCCGATATTGTTATAGTTCCCTCACCTGCGCCTTTTATGTTTGCTCCACATTTGTTGAGGTAATCGGCAAGGTCGGCAATTTCGGGTTCTCTGGCGGCGTTTTTTATCTGAGTTTCACCTTTGGCAAGACAAGCCGCAAGCATAATGTTCTCTGTTGCTCCCACAGACGGAAAAGGCAGAAGAAGTTTTGCTCCGTTAAGACCTTTTGGAGCCGTAAATACAAGAGTGCCGAATTCTTCTTTTACCGACGCTCCCATTTTCTTCAACGAGTTTATGTGAATGTCAATAGGTCGTGCACCAAGTTCGCATCCGCCGGGAAAAGACAGAGCGCATTTCCCCGTTTTTCCGAGAAGCGCGCCAAGAAAAATTATCGAAGAACGCATTTCGCTCATAAGCTTTTCGGGAATATCCGACCTTTGTACCGAGCTTTTTATTACCGCGGTGTTGCCGTTAAGAACGGAAGAACATCCAAGATGCGTCAGTATTCTTTCGGCGGAATATACATCGGTGATGACGGGACAGTTATGCAGAACGGTTTCGCCGTCGGTGAGGGCCGTTGCGGCAAGAATCGGCAGAGCGCTGTTTTTCGCTCCGCAGACCTCAATTTCTCCCGTAAGCCTGTTTCCTCCGTCGATAATAAGGCTTTGCATTAAATCACCTCGCATAAGATATTTTTGTATATCTTATGTAAGGCGGATTTTTTTGTTACTTTACGCTCAGTTTCTCACAATTACGACAAAGAACTTCATAAATTCTGTTGTCGGTATCTCTTACCGCAAGGTTTGAAGCATTCTCAGCCATTTTGTCAAGTTCTTCTCTATGATTATACAGATAGTCTATCTTTTCGATTATTTCATCGGAATTTTCAAGATTTTTCTGCTCATATACAAACGCCGCGCCTGCGTTGCCTAGTACCATTGCGTTGTGGTACTGATGATTGCCCGCAACAACGGGTGACGGTATAAGTATTGACGCTCTGCCAACGGTTTCTATTTCAGAGAGCGTATTTGCTCCGCTTCGGCAGATAATAATGTCCGCCGCCGCCATACAGGTCGCCATATTGTCTATATATTCGCTGACTTTAAGACGATTGTCGTTAATGTCAACTCCTCTTTCAACAAGAGTTTTTACAAAGGTATCCTTTCCCATTCCGCCGTAGCCGTGGATATGGTTTATCGCTTTCTTTCCGCTGTGCCAGGAGATAAGGTCTGCTCCGACTTCGTTTATCTTACCTGCACCAAGGCTTCCGCCGAAAGAGAGTATGCAAAGGCTGTCGTCAAAGCCGAGCTCTTTTCTTGCTTCTTCTTTGGATTTTGTTGCAATAGCGGAACGCACGGGAAGTCCCGTTACGGTATATTTAACATTTTTGTCAAGATAATCAAGAGCTTCCGGAACGGTGAGCATAACCTCGCCGACTTTTTTTGAAAGTATTCTCGTTGTCACTCCGGGGTATGCGTTCTGCTCGTGGATTACTGTCGGAATTTTCATCTGTGCGGCTTTCATAACGATAGGGCCGCTGACATATCCGCCCGTACCGATAACAAGGTCGGGCTTGAAGTCGTTGATAATCTGCTTTGCGCGCGCTCCCGATGAAATAAGATATGCTCCTGCCTGAATGTTTCTTCCGATATTCTTCACCGAAAGCTTTCTCTGGAACCCCTTGACCTTTATTCTTGCAAACTGATAATCCGTTTTTGCAAGAAGCTTTTCCTCCATACTGTCGGGAGTTCCCGCAAAGAGAAATTCACAATCGGGGTTATGTCTTTTTATTATTTCGGCGATGGCGAGAGCAGGGTTTAAATGTCCTGCCGTTCCTCCGCCTGCAAGAAGTACCTTTACCATAAAAATCACCCTTTACCTTCCGATATACTTTGTCGCGATATATTCAGTATCACTCCCATTTCGGCAAGCTGCATTAAAAGGGCCGTTCCGCCGTAGCTGAAAAACGGAAGTGAAATACCTGTGTTCGGAACTGCGTTTGTTGCAACGGCAATATTGAGGATTGCCTGCAAGCCTATCTGAAAGGTTATTCCGACAGCAAGCATCATTCCGAATTTATCGGGCGCTTTTGAAGCGATATAAAATCCTCTGAAAATAAATGCGATAAAAAGAAAGATAACGAGCATTGCTCCGATAAAGCCGAGTTCTTCGCATACTATCGGGAATACAAAGTCGTTGTGCGATTCGGGCAGATAAAGATATTTCTGTCTTGAATTGCCAAGCCCCAAGCCGAAAATTCCGCCTGAGCCTATTGCGATAAGCGACTGCTTTGTCTGCCATGTATCAATGGGTGAATTAAACGGGTCTATCCACGCCTGAATTCTGTTTGTGAAGGTAGAGCCTCCTCCGCCCTTTGACATTTTTACATAAAGAACGCCTGCAAGTCCCGTTGCGGCAACAAGCCCCGTTATGAGAAAATGGGTAATTTTCGTTCCGCCCACAAACATCATAACTGCCGCTATCATAGCTATCAGTATCATACAGGAATAGTGCGGTTCAAGATAGATAAAAAACAGAACGGGAAGAAGAATTACCGCAAACGGCAGCATACCGTATTTAAATTCCTTCATACGCTTATAGTTTGCTGAAATCATAAACGCAAAAAGAACTATTATCGCAAATTTCATTATCTCTGTCGGCTGAAACTGCGGTAAAGGCCCTATTTTAAGACCTCTTTTAATGTCGGTTCCGCCGTATGTTTCACCTATAAACGGAACAAGTGCTACAAGCACGAAGGATATTGCAAAAAGTCCAAAGGCGATTATCTTCTTTTGCAGAATATGATAATCAAAGAATAACGATATTCCTATCATAACAGCAAAGCCGAGTATTCCGAAAAAGAGCTGTCTTTTAAAATAATAGAAGCCGTCGCCCGTTTCGTCAAGAGCTATTGCATAGCTTGCCGAAAACATCATTACAATGCCTAGAGAAAGAAGAACAAGAACGATAAAGAGAAACGAAAGGTCCATTCCGCCTTTGACTATTTTAAAGTTTTCCTTGGGCTTTGTTTTTCTGGTGATTTTTGCATTGCCCTTTCCTTCGGCGGCATTGGTCATTCCTTTTTCCTCCTTTTATAGAAATCAGATAACTATGTGGGAAACATCATTCATAACAGCTATTGTCGCACCTGCTATTCCTGCTATAAGTCCGACAAGAGAGAAGATTATCACTATCTTGTATTCTCCCCAGCCACACATTTCAAAGTGGTGATGGATAGGCGACATTTTGAAAATTCTCTTGCCCGTAAGCTTGAAGCTTATCACCTGCAACACAACGGAAGCCGCTTCGAGAATATAAACAAGCGCAAGAAAAATAAGTACGATATGAAGTCTCATACTCATTCCCATTGCAACGACAGCTCCGCCTAAGAACATTGAACCCGTATCGCCCATAAAAATCTTTGCAGGGTGAAGGTTCCAGATAAGAAAGCCTACGCAACCGCCTGCTATCGCTATTGAGAAAATCTCGGTGTAATACTCATTGAGAGCCGCCGCAACGAATGCAAAGCAAAGTGAACACATAACCGTCACCGAGCCGCAAAGGCCGTCGATACCATCGGTAAGGTTTACGGCATTTACAATAAAAGTGATGAAAAGTATCATTATGGGATAATAGAAAATACCCAGGTTTAGTTCAAAGAGATAGAAATTTATCGAGGTTGAAGTATCGCCGAGGAAATAAAGCGCGGCAAGGTAGCCTGCCGAGATAAGAAACTGGAATACAAGCTTCTGCTTTGAATTAAGTCCGAGATTTCTTTTCTTTATAGCTTTGATGTAATCATCGACAAATCCGACAAGACAGAAAAGAAATGTCGCGCATACGCCTGCTATAAGCCTTAAAAAGCTGTAATTAACGGGAGTTATTTCTCCTATGCTTGTTTTATATGCAGAATATGCCGCCACTCCGACAACTATTGCAACGAGCGAGCCTAAAATAAACATTGCTCCGCCCATTATGGGAGTTCCCTGCTTTGATTTGTGCCAGGTAGGTCCCGACTCTCTTATAGTCTGCTCAAAGCTGACTTTTTTCATAAACGGGATAAAAAACTTTCCCGTTATTGCAGAAACGGCAAAAGCTATTATTGCCGTTGCAACAGTTATCCATACAGGCATATTATTCTTCCTCCGATTTGCTTTTTTCTTCCCTGCAAAGTTCGTCAATTATCTCTTCAAGCTTCATCTCTCGACTGCCCTTGAAAAGAATAATATCGTCCTTGGAAAGCTTTTGTTTCAGATATTCAATCAGCATCGGCTTATCGGATGTGCAACCCGAATGGAGCCCCAGTTCGTCAGCCTTTGCCGCAATGAATTTTGCGTCGTAACCGTAACAGATAAGCTTATCTATTCCGCTTTTAACGACATATTCCCCTATATCCTCGTGAAGCTTTCTTGAAGCCTCTCCAAGTCCTTTCATATCGGCAAGAACAGCAACACGCTTTCCATTTCCGACAGGTCTCATTCTGCAAAGAGCGTCAATCGCCGATTTCATACTAGACGGTGAAGCGTCCTGACAATCAACGACAAAGGTTTTTCCCTCAATATTCCGCACCTTCTGCCGAAGTCCCGATACTTCGTATTCGGAAAGCTTCAAGGCTATTTCTTCGGGTTCTGCTCCGCAGGTAACTCCGACTGCGAAAGCCGCCGCCGCATTATAGATATTGTGCACCCCGTAACAGCTGAGCTTTACGCGATAGGTGTTGTCCTTATATACAATATCAAACGACGAATTTATGTTTGTTTCAATATTTTTTACTCTTATATCGGCACTTTCATTTTCTATTCCGTAGGTTATAACAGGTCTGTCAAGGGCGATTTTTGACAAGAATTCATCATCGGCATTGAGTATCAACGGAGAGTCGCTTTCCATTCCGTTTAATATTTCAAGCTTTGCTTTGAGTATAC
>CALZLD010000103.1 GCA_945788225.1 uncultured Clostridia bacterium | reverse complement strand
ATAGTCAAAGAACCTTGCTTGATATTTTTTATTTTATAACCTGTTTTAGGAGTAATAGTGTAATTAACAGCATCGCCCGATTTAACAACAAGCTTACCGTTGCTATCTGCCCCTGATATAGAAATAGTTCCCATATCGGTATCAATAGTGTCAGATACAGATATAGTATAGACAGGAAGGAATTTTACATAAAGAGTGCCTTCTCCATCTCCGCTAGTATTATTAAGAACATATCTCATTCCTCCCGTGATCGAAGATGACGACATTGTTCTTGTTGAATTGTCAGAAGAAAGCTTATATTCAACGCTATCTATCTCATACCCACTATCAGGAGTTACTTCAAACTTTATTGTATCTTCTGTAACGGGAATAGTTCCCCCGAGCGATGCAAAATCATAATAATCAGTGTTATTTTTATAGACTCTTACATTACCGTTTCCGCCTGAAATATTAACCGTAACATTATAATCTGCATTTACAGATACAACAAAAACAGTAAGCATTGATATTATTGAAATAATAAATGTAATCAGATATTTTTTTATATTTTCGGACGCCATATATTACCCCTCCTGTTATATAAGACACAATATATAGTTATATATTATAAATATAACACAAAAGCCTTGACAATTCAAGGCTTTTTTATCATTTATTTAATTTTGTAAGAGCGTATGCAACAATAGCTCCCACTCCTATAAGAATTACCACAAGAACAATAGCAAATACGAGCTGTTTTGAACCTGTATCAACTTTTCCGTTGCCTGACATAGCATGGATATCGCTGTCTGTTATCGCTTTATCACTGATTACAACAACATAATTTCCGCCCTCTGAAAGAACAAACGAAGCAGTTCCGTCATGTTCAACAACGGAAGAGCATTTTGCTGAGACTGCATAATTTGACATATCGACCTTAAATATTGTTGCAGTCATTCCTCTTCTGTTTTCATTGAATTTAAGCAAAAGAGTAGCGTCAAATCCGAAGTTCCCCTCTTCTGAAATACGAAGCTGATATTTATCCTCATAACTAAGAAGCTGAGTGAGCATAGTCATTGCGTATTCGTTTTTTCTTGAAACAGAAAGATTTTTATCAGTAAACTGTGAACCGTTTATATTGGCGCTGTTAATATTCCAGGAGTAATCATCGGAATAAAGGTCAAGCCATATGCTCCTACCCACAAGACCGTATTGCACATCGGCAGGTATGATTCCGTTTCCGATAGGCGCTCGGATTATGTTGCCATTGTTTGATTCAAAGATTTCTTCAGCGCCTTCTATGCTGTAAAGTGAAACTACTGTACCCCTATCGGTAACCTCAATTCCTGAGATATTCTGAGTTGTTCCTTTAAATTTAACCTCAAGAGTCTGGTTATCGGAGAGCGGTTCTGTTGTATATGTGCCGTCATCGTTTTTTGTAAAGCTTGCACCTGAATATGAGAGGCTTTCAAGAGTAAAGTTAACATCAGGAATAATAGAAAAAGTTACGCTGTCTCCTTTATTTACTCTGACATTTACGGCATTGGGACTGTACCCTCCGCTTTGCGTTATCTTTCCTCCGCCGTCGCATATAACAGTTATTGTATATGTGCCGATGTTTTCATATACTGCTTCAACAGATGTATCTGCAACAAGTGAAAGAGTTATCCTGTTATCGTCATAAAGATTTTCTTCATTATCGGTAGTTACTTTAAAATGTTTAAAAATATATCCACTGCCTGCATCGGTGGATGTTGATATTTCGATAGTGGAATTTCTGACAACCGTTTGTTTTCCGAATAAAAGAGTATCAGAACCGTTTTTAGCGGTCAGTTTACATCCTGACGGAACTTTTTTTATATCAAGATTAAATGCAGGTCCAAAATTGACATATACAGTACATTCCGATGAAACTGTATATATACCGTTTGAATCTGAAGTAAGTTTTCTTATACTGTTTCCATAGGTATAAGATATACTGCTGATGCCGTAGCCTTCGTCTGTATCAACTTTAAACTTAAATTTCGCTCCGTCAATTACTTCTACCGTTCCATCAATGATATTTCCTTCAAGATCGGTTATCACGCCTTCGTTTCCAACAACAAAATCAATATTGTAGTACTTATCAAAAACAACCGATAAAGTTCCCATTGACGAAGGAGTGATTGTATATGTATCGCTGTTGTCGGGGAAGATTTCTTTTCCCGCAAATTTGACGCTTTTAACGCCATATCCGTCAATAGGCGATATTCTGAATTTAAAGTCTTCGCCGTCCTTTACGCTCACTGATGAATACAGAGAATTTCCCTGTTCATCGGTAATAAAGCCCTCTATCCCGACATCAAGCAAAATTTCAAAGCTTTGTTGCTGTTCAAATGTTACATATAATGTGGCGTTTGCGTTAACAGCAGGTGTTGTATAAAGGTTTCCACTTTTTACAAGCGTTCCGTTTGAATACTTTATTGTTCCGACTTTATATCCGTAAGACGGCTCAATAAAAAACGGAGCCATAGTGCCATTGTCAACATAAACTGAACTGCCCGATGTTTTGGGAAGTCCGTTATATGTTACTGTACCGCCCTCCGGATTTGTTATGTAAACAGTAATTTCAAAGCTTTCAGCCTTGACGGGAAGATTGAATAAGAACATAACGACAAACAGCCCTGCTAAAAGCAGAGCCATTTTTATTATGGATTTTTTTATGCTTAATACCATAAAAACCTCTTAAACATTAAATCTGAAAAGAACGATATCTCCGTCCTGCATAACATATTCCTTGCCTTCAAGTCTTACAAGACCTTTTTCCTTTGCAGCGTTCATTGAGCCGCAGGACATAAGGTCGTCATAAGAAACAACTTCCGCTCTGATAAATCCTTTTTCAAAGTCCGTGTGGATTTTTCCTGCTGCTTGCGGAGCTTTTGTTCCCTTGGTGATTGTCCACGCTCTTACTTCCTGCTTTCCTGCGGTAAGGTATGAAATAAGTCCTAAAAGAGAATATCCTTCTTTAATAATTCTATTAAGTCCCGATACTTCAAGACCTAAATCCGAAAGGAACATTTTTTTATCTTCATCGCTCATATCTGAAATTTCAGCTTCAATCTGAGCACATATAGGCAGAACCGCAGACTTTTCTTCTTCCGCTATTCTGCAAACTGTTTTATAGTTTTCGTTTGTATCAATATTATTTACAAAATCGTCTTCACAAAGATTTGCGGCATAAATAACAGGCTTTGCCGAAAGAAGAGGAGTCGTTTTAATTATTTCAAGTTCTTCTTCCGAAAAATCGTAGGAACGAGCGGATTTTCCTGATTCAAGATGAGCTTTTAAGCTTTCAAGAAATTCAATCTCAGCCTGATATTTCTTATCGCCTTTAACAAGCTTTTTATCTTTATCGATGCGGCGTTCAAGTATTTCAATATCCGAAAAGATAAGTTCGAGATTAATTGTTTCAATATCTCTTTCGGGGTTTATGCTTCCGTCAACATGAACAATGTCAACATCTTCAAAGCATCTGACAACATGAACTATTGCGTCAACCTCACGGATATCGGCAAGAAACTTATTTCCAAGTCCCTCGCCTTTTGACGCTCCCTTTACAAGTCCGGCAATATCGACAAATTCAAGTGTTGCAGGTGTAAATTTATCGGGTTCATACATTTCTGCCAACTTATCGAGTCGTTCATCGGGAACGGAAACGATGCCGATGTTTTTTTCTATGGT
This sequence comes from uncultured Clostridia bacterium, assembly GCA_945788225.1. Classification (GTDB taxonomy): domain Bacteria; phylum Bacillota; class Clostridia; order Oscillospirales; family Ruminococcaceae; genus RGIG4131. Next base: position 2,173 of record CALZLD010000103.1, on the reverse strand, counting down.
GCAGAAAGGATAGTTTGCAGATTCTGCTCCTGCGTTTGTCAATGCATTGAATAATGTGCTCTTTCCGACATTCGGAAGTCCAACCATACCAAGTTTCATATCAATAAAAGTCCTTTTCTTGTATTAAAATCAATCTTCGTCAATCTCGTCATCATTAAAGAAATCATCGTCAAAACCGAGAGAATCGTCAGCATCACCGTTTACTGCGGAAGCTTTCTTTTTTGAACCAAACACGAGCGAACCTATTAAAACACCGAGAGCAAGTCCGCCGATTGCACAAAATAATGCCAAAATTCCGTTTTTCATATAAAAAGCCGCCTTTCTAATAATAGTATGAAAATATTATACAGCTATTTAGCAAAAAAGTCAAGATATTGACAAAACTATATGCTCATGATATTATTCCTTAAAAGGAAGTGATTCTGATGAAAATAAGCGAAAAAGTTACTATAATTATCAGTACTCTTGAAAAGCAATACCCAAATGCAAAATGTTCTCTTGAATACAATAAGCCTTATGAACTTTTATTTGCGACCGTGCTGTCTGCTCAATGTACCGACAAACGCGTTAATATTGTTACAAAGGAGCTTTTTGAAAAATTTCCTACTCTTGAAAGCATTGCAGACGCCACCCCAGAAGAAATAGGCGAATGTATAAAATCCTGCGGATTATATAAAAGCAAAGCAAAAAATATTGTCGCCGCCGCAAAAATGCTTATTGAAGATTTTAACGGAGAATTGCCTGACAGCATCGAAAAGCTGACAACATTACCAGGTGTAGGAAGAAAGACCGCAAATCTAATTATGGGAGATATTTTTCATAAACCCGCTGTTGTTACCGATACGCACTGTATAAGGATATGCAACAGATTAGGTCTTACAAAAAATTCGGAGCCATACAAAGTTGAGTGTGATTTGAGAAAAATTCTTCCGCACGATAAATCCTCTGATTTTTGCCACAGACTTGTTCTGTTCGGAAGAGAATATTGCTCCGCAAGAAATCCGAAATGCGAAGAATGTCCGATAAAATTAAATAATGAAGGAAAAATAAAATGTATAATAACACATAAATGACGCACAATACCGATGAGGTGTTGAATTTATGGTTAATATACAAAAATGTGCAATAATAGGCTGTGGCTTTGTCGGAGCGTCTATCGCCTTCTCTCTTGCTGAGGATGGTATTTTTTCGGAGCTTGTTCTTATTGACGCAAACAGAGATAAGGCAGAGGGCGAGGCAATGGATATTTCTCACGGAATACCGCTTCTGAAACCTGCCGAAGTATATGCAGGCGATTATTCCGACCTTGCAGATTGTTCTCTTATAATAATTACGGCAGGAACAGGACAAAAGCCGAATGAGACAAGGCTTGACCTTGTTCACAGAAATGTTGAGATTATGAAAGACATTGTTTCAAATATAATAAAGTTCAATACAGAAGCAATACTTTTAATCGTTTCAAACCCTGTCGATATTCTCACCTATGTTGCATTAAAGTATTCGGGATTTCCGCAAAACCGTGTAATCGGTTCGGGAACTGTTCTTGATACTGCCAGACTGAAATATATGATAGGAAAGCATCTTGGCGTCGACAGCAGAAGCGTTCACGCTTTTATTATCGGTGAGCATGGCGACAGCGAGCTTGCTGTATGGAGCAGTGCGAATATTTCAGGAGTTAATCTTTCCGATTTTTGCAGCGCCTGCGGAAACTGTATCGAACACGAAAATATGCACAGCATATATAACGATGTTGTAAACAGCGCTTATCGTGTTATCGAAAGAAAAGGAGCGACATATTACGCCATTGCCGCAGCTGTAAGGAGAATTGCGGAATGTATTGTAAGAGATGAACATTCGGTTATGCCGATAAGTTGCTATGTTACGGGGCATTACGGTCTTTGCGATATCTGTCTCGGAGTTCCTGCCATTGTCGGACGAAACGGCGCTGAAAAGGTTCTTGATATTGACCTTGATGAAAAAGAAAAGGAACAACTTCTGAATTCTGCCAGAACACTTAAAAATGTTATTAACGGAATAGATATGTAAAAAAACACTCCATTATCGATTTTTTCGATAATGGAGTATTTGTTATGAATAATTCACTTTTTATTTTTCAGCTCTGCCATTGCGACAAAATGAAGAATGTCAAAACTCTCAGGTATATTTTCCTGCA
>CALZLD010000102.1 GCA_945788225.1 uncultured Clostridia bacterium | reverse complement strand
TGAAAATCAGCAACAGCGAACTCAAATTTATGGAAATAGTCTGGCAGAACGAACCTCTGCCATCGGGCGAAGCGGTAAAGCTTTCGGCTGAGCTTTTAGGCTGGAAGAAATCCACCGTCTACACCGTCATCAAAAAGCTTTGCGAAAAGGGCGCAATAATCAGCGAAAACGCAGTCATTTCCTCAAAAATCGGAAAAGACGCCGTACTCGAAAATGTGTCCGAAAATATCGTCAAAGAAAAATTCGGAGGTTCACTGCCGATGTTCTTTGCGGCATTCTTAAAAAACGAAAAGCTCTCGCAAAAAGAGGCACAAGAGCTTAAAAATCTCATCGACAGATACACAAAGGAGGGATAAAATGTTCCGTGCAATTCTTGAAATGAGCATAACAGGCTCGGTTGTCGCGCTTGTCGTTATGCTTGCAAGACTTTTTCTCAAAAAAGCGCCTGCAAAATATTCGTTTCTGCTCTGGTCGGTAGTGGCTCTTCGGCTTATCTGTCCGTTCTCGTTTTCGTCGGCGATGAGCATTTTCAATGTTGTCCCCGAACCGCAGATATATGTTGACGAAACGAGTACACACTCCCCCGTAACGCTCACAAACGAAAATATTCTCTACATAAAACTGCCCGAGATAAGAGATACAACCGCCGAAATCGTTCCGCAGAATAATTTCCCCGATATTGAAACGATACTTTTTTCAATCTGGCTTTTAGGGACATTATCCGTCATAGCGGTGAACATCATCTCCTGCATAAGACTTAACAAAAGGCTTGCCTTGGCAACGCATTCAAGGGACAATATCTACCATTCGGACAAAATCGACGCACCCTTTGTTTTCGGGATTTTCTCGCCTAAAATCTATCTGCCCGAGGGTATAGCGAAAGAAAACGAAGACTACATTATCGCCCACGAGAGGATGCACATAAAACGGCTCGACTTCATCACAAAGCCCATAGGAGCGTTCATTGTTGCACTTCACTGGTTCAACCCGATTGTATGGCTTTCGTTCAGGCTTTTTGAAAACGATATGGAGCGCGCCTGTGACGAAAAAGCTGTTGCCTCTTTCGATAAAGATATAAGAAAAGAGTACGCAGAAACCTTGCTTGACATTTCGTTGAAGCAGAACAGCGGATTTTTCTCCGCTCCCCTTTCATTCGGAGAAAAATCGGTAAAATCAAGGATAAAAAATGTTTTGAAAAATAAAAAGAAAACCGTTTTTATGACGGTAATTTCAGTTATAATCGTTACCACGCTTGTCGGCTGTCTTGCGACCTCGGCAGAAAAGGACGGCTCCACAAAGAATTATTCCCCGACAGATGAGCCTGCTCAGACTTCTGTAACCGAAAGCTACCCCACTACTATACCCGACGCCACCGCCACTACCGCACCCGAGAACTACCCCTATAATCCTCAGACAACGATAACACAGTCCACACCTTACACGAGCTTTGAAAGCGTTGAGGATATATGTGAAAAATATATTGCCGATTATTATACGGGAGTTTTCAAGAACAAGGATTTTTTCAACCCCAACAAATATTATTATGATGAGGATATGAAAACCGTGTCGCTTCTCACCCTTGACTGGGACGCAAAGGTTTACAGTCCCGACAGCCCCACGGACTTTTTGTTCTATGTCAAAGAGGCAAAAATCGAAAAGAAAACCGAGGGCGACACAACATATCTTAAAATTCCGTATGAAATAAACTACGGAGAGAAATATTCTTCAGGCTTCGGAACAATAGCCTACTTTGTTGTTGAAAAGGTCGGCGATGATTATCGGATGAAAACAGCCATACTCGCCACTCCCGCCGATATGTGCTGTGGTTTTGACGCAAAGGATATAGACTCTGCCGAACTGCCGTTTATAAGGGCGAACACCTACTCCACCGTTGTCTATGTCAACCTTTCGCCGAAAACCTTCTCCGTTGAACTTCAACCGCAAAACGCCGAAAATATCTATGCACAATTCACATTACCCGACCAGAAAGGATATTACTTAGAAAATACCGACAAGGACAGATACAATATCCGCTCCACCTTTAAGGGCGAATTGATAGGAGAAATTTCCTGCGAAAGCTTTGAGCCTTATACGGGTACCGATGTCCCCAAAGAAGAATACTACAAAACGGTCTACCCGTCCCTTCGCCTCAGCAGTATTGAAAGCTGGACGGCTGATTACTACAAGGTCGTTGCAGGCGACGATAACTTTGAGTCCGCCCTTTGCGATGTTATCGCCAAGGATTTTACAAAAGCCGATGATTACGAGGGCAGACTGGCAGAGCTTCCCACCGCAGAATTTGACGGTGTTCTTTCATACAACAAGGAGCAGAAGGTATTTGTCAAGATAAAGTTTGAAAAAGGCTATTTCACCGAGGAAGAGCTTGAAAAAATAGCCCGGAGCATTATTATATCAAGATAACTTCATACCACTCCGTTTTATCCAAAAAAATCAGACAGAGATTATTTTCTCTGTCTGATTTTGTTTTAAATATAAATTTCGGTTTCGTTTGCACCTATTTTTTTCTGTATCTGTTCCATTTTAGCGTCAAGCCTTTCAGCCGCCTCTGCGCACTCACGAAGCTCATTTGAGATTTCTTCGGTTATCACAACATCTTTCTTGTATCTTATCTTGTGTTCAAGGCTTGCCCACCAATCCATTGATATTGTCCTAAACTGCACCTCGACCATCATCGGTTTTTTCTTGTCGTGCAGGAATATGGGTATCTCGACAATAAGGTGTAAACTGCGGTAACCGTTTGGCTTGGGATTTTTCATATAGTCCTTGCACTGAATAAGCGTTATATCGTCCTGACGAAGAAAAGCCTCCGACAAAGTGTAAATATCCGACGGAAAACCGCATATAACCCTCACTCCCGCAACATCGCGGATATGGTTTTCAATATTTTCCGTCGTCATAGCAAGGTCGTGGCGCATAAGCTTGTCGGCTATGCTTTCCATTGATTTAAGCCTCGTTTTTATGGACTCTATGGGGTTGCGGTCGTATTCGAGAGAAAGCTCCTCGTTTAAAACCCTGAACTTTGTTTCAACCTCCATTATAGCGCATCTGTAATATGCCATAAGCTCGATAAACGGAGTTGTATATGCCTTTAATTCATTGCTGAGCATCGGGTAATTGGATATCAGCCAACGCTCATTGCGCTTTTTCTCGCTTGAATTTTCCATTTATTTTCCTCTTTTCTTTTCATTTCCCCTTATTTCTATTTTATTAGCATAAAAGTCTGCTGTCAAGTCGGATTTATGCAATTTGCAAAATACCATTGATTTTTTTTAATAAATATGGTATATTTTATTATGGGTTTGTGTATGCACACAAACATTTTCTATTGAAAATTTTTTATTCTGAAGGGAGTTTTCACTATGGGACTTATCGGAGCAGGAGTTGGAGCGTTCAACAGCACAATGGCTGACCAGTGGAAAGAATATTTCTACTGCGAGGCTCTTGACAAGAATGTTATGGCGACAAAGGGCAAAAAGCGTACATCGTCACGCTCGTCAAACACAAAGGGAAGCGACAACATAATCTCGGACGGAAGTATCGTTGCCGTTGCGGACGGTCAGTGTATGATAATCGTTGAGCAGGGCAGGATTGTGGATTTCTGCGCCGTTCCCGGAGAATATACATACTGCTCGTCATCAGAGCCGAGCGTTTTTTCGGGAAATCTCGGTGAGGGCATATTAAATACCTTTAAAACAATAGGCAAGCGTTTTACCCACGGCGGAGATACTGGAATGGACCAGCGCGTTTACTACTTCAACACCAAGGAGCTTATCGACAATAAGTTCGGAACGCCCAACCCCGTTCCCTTCCGCGTTGTCGATTCAAAGATAGGTCTTGACATTGACACCTCACTTCGTTGTTCGGGAGTATATTCGTTCAAGATAGCAGACCCTCTGCTTTTCTATACAAATGTCTGCGGAAATGTTGAACAGGAGTACAGAAGAGAAGAGCTTGAATCTCAGCTTAAAGCGGAATTCATCAGCGCACTCAAGCCTGCACTCGGAAAGCTTTCGGCACTTCAGATCCGTCCCAACGAACTCGCCGCTCACAACGAGGAGCTTGAAGAAGCTATGAACTCCGCCCTTTCTGCAAAGTGGGGAGAAACACGCGGACTTAAAATAGTAAGCATCGCTCTCGGAAATGTCACACTTCCTCCCGAGGACGAAGAAATGATAAAGGAACTTCAGAGAACTGCCGTTATGCGTGACCCGTCAATGGCTGGCGCAAGACTTGTGGGCGCTCAGGCAGAGGCTATGAAAGCCGCAGCGTCAAATCAGGCGGGCGCTATGACAGGCTTTATGGGACTTGGAATGGCTATGAACGCCGGCGGCGGAATGAACCCTCAGGACCTCTTTGCTATGGGACAGCAGCAGAATAAGGCTAACGGCTGGGCTTGTTCCTGCGGTGCGACAGTAACGGGTAACTTCTGCCCCAACTGCGGAGCAAAGAAGCCCGAACCCGTTGCAGCAAACGGCTGGAAGTGCTCCTGCGGAGCTACGGCAACGGGTAAATTCTGTCCCGAATGTGGAGCGAAAAAGCCCGAAAATGACGGCTGGACCTGCTCTTGCGGAGCGGTAAACAAAGGCAAGTTCTGCGCAGAATGCGGAGCGAAAAAGCCTGCGGACGCTCCTCTTTACAAATGCGATAAATGCGGATGGGAGCCCGAAGACCCTCACAATCCTCCCAAGTTCTGCCCCGAATGCGGAGATTTATTTGACGATAAAGACATTCAGTGAGGTACACAAAAATGCCCGGAATAAAAGAATACAAATGCCCCTGCTGTGCAGGGGCGATAGAGTTTGACAGCAAGGCGCAAAAGCTTAAATGCCCTTACTGCGACACCGAATTTGAAACAGATATCCTTGAAGATTACGACAACGAGCTTAGTAGCACCCAACCCGACGATATGTCGTGGCAGACAACGGCAGGCAGTGAGTGGGACGAGGGCGAAACGGACGGACTTCGTACATACATCTGCAAATCCTGCGGAGGAGAAATTGTCGGCGATGAAAACACCGCCGCAACAGCTTGTCCGTTCTGCGACAACCCCATCGTTATGACAGGTCAGTTCTCGGGTGCGTTAAAGCCCGATTATGTTATTCCCTTTAAATTTGACAAAAATGCCGCAAAGGAAGCTTTGAAGAAGCATTACAGCGGCAAAAAGCTCTTGCCGAGAGTATTCAAGGACGAAAACCACATTGACGAGATAAAGGGAATTTATGTTCCCTTCTGGCTTTTTGATGCCGATGCAGATGCCGATATAAGATACAAGGCTACCCGTGTGAAAAGATGGAGCGACAACAACTTCGACTACACGGAAACAAGCTTTTTCTCCGTAAAAAGAGCGGGAAAAATTGCCTTTGAGCGTGTTCCCGTTGACGGCTCATCAAATATAGCCGACGAGCTTATGGAATCTGTTGAGCCCTTTGATTTTTCGGGAGCTGTTGACTTTAAAACAGCCTATCTTGCAGGCTATCTTGCGGATAAATACGATGTAAACTCCGAAGAGAGCATAGACCGCGCCAACGAGCGTATAAGAAAAAGCACCGAAAACGCTTTCGCCTCTACCTTAAAGGACTATAACAGCTTTGAGCAGGTATCGGCAAGCATAAGGCTGAAAAACGGCAACGCAAAGTACGCTCTCTATCCCGTCTGGATTCTGAACACCACCTGGAACGGTGAAAAATACACCTTTGCTATGAACGGTCAGACGGGAAAGTTTGTGGGAAATCTCCCCTTAGACAAAAAAGCCTACACAAAATGGCTTATAGGTCTTACGGGAGCAATAACTGCGGTTGCATTTATCTTTTCAACGATAATGTGGTTGCTTTAAGGAGGTATCGGAATGAAAAAACATATATTTGCATTTTTAGCGACAATTCTCGTTTTCATATCCGTTGCCGTACCCGTTTCGGCAAAAGCGCCGACAGT
>CALZLD010000101.1 GCA_945788225.1 uncultured Clostridia bacterium | reverse complement strand
CAACGGTAGTTTTACCCGAGCTTTCAGGTCCGTATATCTCAACTATTCTTCCCTTCGGCACACCGCCTATTCCCAGCGCCATATCAAGCATCATAGAACCTGTCGGAATAGCGTCCACATTCATCGCCTTTGTCGCGCCAAGTCTCATAACCGCTCCTGCGCCGTACTGCTTTTCTATCTGCGCAATAGCGGTATCAATAGCCTTTTTCTTTTCCTCCGCTGTCTGCGGCATAGCGGCGGGAGCCGCCTTTTTTTCTTTTTTCTTTTCGATTGCCATAACATCGTCCTCCTATTTCTTTCGGGCGTATACTACCCTGATAATTTTACATAAATCCTCTTGGTATTTTATATCTTCAAAGCCGTTTTCTATGAGAATTTCAGAAACCTGCTTTTCTTGTCCTTTGCCTATTTCATAGAAAATATATCCGCCGTCGTTTATTTTTTCTTTCCAGAATGAAGTCACCTTGCGGTAAAATAAAAGTCCGTCCTCTCCGCCAAAAAGAGCCTCACGAGGTTCAAACGAAACCTCCGTCTGCAAAGCGTTCATATCACCGCTTGTAAGATACGGCGGATTGCACACTATTATGTCCGATTGGGGAACGCTGTTTTTAACGCCTTCGTCAAAAATGTCCCCAAAAACACATTCAACTGAGGAACTATTGAGCGCAACATTCTCTTTTAAAAATTCAAACGCTTTTGCTGATTTTTCAACGGCGTATACTTTCGCACCCGTTTCCTTTTCAAGAGTTACCGCTATACATCCGCTCCCACTGCAAAGGTCACAAATAACGCTCTTTTTGCAGTCCGCCCGGAGTACCGTTTCAATGAGCGTTTCTGTGTCCGCCCGTGGAATTAAAACTCCCTCGCCGACTTTAAAGGTCCGCCCGAAAAAGTCCCACTCGCCTAAAATATACTGCAACGGATACCCCGATTTTCTTTTAAGTGAGAGCTCCTCAGCCTTATCCTCAATGCCGTTTTTTATAAGATATTCGCAAAGCTGTCTTGCCTCAAAATCCGAGGGGATATTTTTCCTAACAAGCTTTAAAAGCTCTCTGTCGATTACCACTTGTCATCTTCCTTATTTTCGGGAATACACGGTTTAAGCGCCGCTATCGCACATTCAATCTGCTTGTCGTCGGGCTCGTTTGTGGTAATTCTTTGAAGCCATAATCCCGGGGCGGAAATTATCGCGGTTATCACATTGTCGTATCTTCCCGCAAGCTTTATCAGCTCATACGAAACGCCGACAATTATCGGCAGAAGCAGAATTCTGTACCCCATTCGCTGAACGACATTATCGTACTTTATAAACGAGCCTGCTATGACGCTCACGATAAGCGTCAGAACAAGAAAGCTTGTTCCGCATCTTTTGTGAAATCTTGTGTGCTTTTTTATATTCTCAACGGTAAGCTCCTCGCCTGCTTCATAGCAAGCAATGGTCTTATGCTCCGCGCCGTGATATTTATACATCGTCCGCATATCCGCCATTTTTGAGGTGAAATAAAGATACAGCACAAATATCAGCAGCTTAATTATACCCTCAAACGCTACCATAACGGGTGTCACATAAGAGGGGATGTCAAGCTGTTCCCCCGTTTCAGCCGCCGCTTTAAGCGTTTCGTATGGTACCCCTGAAACAACAGGTCTTAAAAATTCAGAAAGAAAGCTTGGCAACCATAAAAACAGCACAAGCGTAAGTCCCACTCCGAGTATGGAGGCTATCACCGTCATAACGGGCATAAGCTTGTCGCCGAGTTTTTCTTCAAGCCATTTTTCAAACTTTGTTTCCGACTCCGCCTCGTAGCTGTCGCCCTGCTTTTCCATTGATTTTGTAAGGCACTTGTAGCCGTCCGCAAGAGATATAACCATATTGACGCAACCTCTTATAAGCGGAACTTTTGTGTACCACGGAGCGTTCTTTCCGTTTTTGTTTTCCCATACTTCTACATCAATTTCTCCGCTGGGAAGTCTGCAAGCCATTGCGGACTTGCCTATACCTCGCATCATTATGCCCTCGATAAGAGCCTGTCCGCCGATTTTCGATTTGAATTTTTCTTTTGTATTTTTCTTACTCATTTTTTCTCTCTTTTCAAATTATATTTCACACGGTGGGAGCGTTATCTCAACCGTTGTTCCCTCGCCGAAAACGCTTGAAATGTCAATAGTTCCGCCGTGCATCGTGATGATTTCGTCTGCCACGGCAAGACCTATTCCCGAACCCTTGACGGTGTTGTTCGCCTTATAGAACTTTGTCTTTATTCTCGGCAGATCCTTTTCCGATATTCCGCATCCGTTATCCGATATGATAACAACGGCGTTTCCGTCACTGTCCTCAAAGGCTTCAACGCTTACCGTTTTCCCCTCGCCCGAATACTTCACGGCGTTGTCGATAACATTTATGAAAACCTGCTTTATGCGGTTTCTGTCGCCAAAAACTATGGGCAGAGTTTCGGGCTCGTTGTATATTATCTTTACGCCCGTTTTCTTCGCTCTTTCTTCATATATGAGCACCGCCTCGCCAAGCTCCGCCAAAACATCCATCTTTGCTTTCTGCAACGCAAGCTTGCCGTTCTGCATTCTCGAAAAGTCAAGCAGTTCCTCAACCATCTCCGAGAGCCTTTCCGACTCGTTTGAAATTACTCTCATTCCTTTCTGGAAAGTCTCTTCGTCGTCAACTTCGCATAAGGTTTCCGCCCAGCCTTTTATAGCCGTCAAGGGCGTACGCAGTTCGTGGGAAACGCTTGAAATAAACTCATTCTTCAAAGCCTCAGCGTTTGAAAGCTCGTCCGCCATATAGTTTACGGTGTCGCAAAGCTCGCCTATTTCGTCGTCGCTCTTTTTCGGTATTCTCGATGAAAAATCGCCCTTTGCAAACCTGCCTGCCGTTGCCCCTATCTGCCTTACGGGAATAACTATTGACTTTATGAAGTAAAGTCCCGAAAGCATAACAAGGCTGATTATAATAAGGCTTATCACTATTGCAACAATGACATAAACTGTTATCTGCCTGTCTATATTTGAAAGCGATATCACCATTCTCAGCGCGCTGTAATCGCTGTTTATTCCGCTGAAAACGGCGCAGACCGCCATTATCTTTCCTCCGTTGCCGTCGTTTCCGATATAGTATCCCGAATTATTCGGAGAAACCAGAGCCTCGGTATAATCCTTCATCACGATATTTTTTTTGGGAGAAAATCCCGATGAAGTTATCATCACATTTCCGTTATCGTCAATGACCATAAGCTCCATTTTGTCCTTGTCCGAAAAGGTCTCTACCATATTTCTCATTTCGGTGTCAAAGTTAAGATTTGCGTTCTGCGAATATCTTGTAAAGGTGTTGACAAGAACAGTCAGCCTTGACGAGATATACTGCCTTGCCGCCGAGTAGTAGTAGGTGTGGATAGTTGTGGCAAAGACTATTACAAGAACGGTGAGTATCGCCGTCATAACGCCGAGGTTATTTATAAGCCAGCGCCTTGTGATACTTCGCTTTGCCGCCATAGCGTATCCTCCTTAAACCTTCTGGGAACCGTCTCCCCATCTGTATCCGAAGCCCCATATCGTCACAAGGTACTTCGGGTTTGAGGGTTCGTCCTCAATCTTCATTCTTATTCTTCTTATGTTTACATCCACTATCTTGTCATCGCCGAAATATCCGTCGCCCCATATATGCCTTAAAATGCTTTTTCTGTCAAGGGCTATGTTCTGATTTGCAAAGAAGTATTCAAGTATCTGATATTCAACCTGCGTCAGCTCAATGGGGACATCGTTCTTTATTATGCATCTGCTCTTGACATCAAGCTTAAAAGGTCCCGATACAAGCTTTTTCTCTTCTTCCTTCTGCGGAGTTCCCGATTCAAGACTTATGCACACCCTGCGGTAAACTGCGTCCACTCTCGCTGTAAGTTCAGAGGGAGAAAAAGGCTTTGTTATGTAATCGTCGGCGCCTATCATAAGCCCCGATACCTTGTCTATCTCTCTTGTCTTTGCCGTAAGCATTATTATTCCCATTCGCGAGCTTTTTTCGCGTAGCGCCTTGCATACCTGAAAGCCGTCGATACCGGGCATCATAATGTCTAAAAGAGCGACATCAAACCTGCCGTTTTCGCTGTTGAAAACTCGTATAGCCTCTTCTCCGCAGTTTACATCGACAACATCATAGCCTGCTCTTTTAAGATTTATTACCACAAATTCGCGGATAACATCCTCGTCCTCGCATACAAGTATTCTTTTCATATAAAATCCTCCAAATCATACAAGGTTAAAGTTATACAGCACTTCGCTCTCTGTCGGAACGAGAGGCTCGGATTTATCGCTTGATATCTTCACAAGATACTCCATCTGAGCGCTTTCCTTTATTGCAATATACCCCTCCGAAAGCTTTCCGGCGACATCGCTTTTTCTTACGACGCATATCCTCATAAGCTCTTTCATATCGCCGTATATGTCGCCCTCGTATTTATAGAATACTATCTCGTTTTTTGCAATATCCCTCTTGACCGTGACAGAGCCTGTCCATCTGCTCGGCATCATAAAGCAATATCCGTCCGATATATTGTAGTAACCCGTGTTTTTCTTTTCGAGCTTTAATGCCGACGGGTTGAACACATACCACTCTGTAAGATATAGCCACGAACCACTGTCCTCGTTTTCATAGCCTGTCATAATAACGGGCATAGGTATCTCAACAACGCCGTCCCCGTCAATATCCACGGACGCATACCCCGTCGGGCGCATTGTTTTCACCATAGTGTTGGCAGTTGTGGTCGTCTGCAAGGTATATACGGGGTTTTTAAGAAAACCGTTCTGGCTGTATATCACCTGCGTAGCCGTCATACCGTCCGAATAGGCAGTGTCCACATAAAGAGCATTTCTGCCGTCGGGTAGCAGGGCGTTTGTCACCTTTGCATAGCCCCCGTCCGTTCCTCTTTCAACTACCGTTTCGGAATACTGAAATCCGTCCGAAGAAACACTGCATACCTTGATGGTTCCTTCTGCGGTAAGAAGCGATATTTCCTTTTCGCCGTTATTGTCAAGGTCGGTTATTTCAAGGTTGATGTAACTGAAATGCAGAGTTTCAATAAACTGACCGTCAAGATATTTATATCCCGTTACAACTTTTCCCATATTTCCCGCAAAGGAGTAGCCTATGAGAACTGTCGGTTCAATTTCCGCGCCAAGATATTCTATCCTCACTCTTTCAACATCGGAACCCATTCCCGCCATATCGTAAACAGCTGTCCATTTATCGTCCTTTTTATCAAGAACGGCAACGCGCAGTCTTCCGTCAGAGTCGCTTATTCCCGTTTTTTCATAAAATACAATAGCCTCGTCCGTAGGCTCATCGTCAATATCTGCAATTAAAAAAGCAGAGCGATAATCGCCGAGTCGCGGATATCGCAGCTTGATATTCTTGCCGACCGCACTCATAAGAGCCTGCTTTATCTGCGTCTGCTCACCGCTCGGCTCAGGCGGTTGGAGCAAGCTTTCAACTCCGTTTATCGAAACGCAACCCGAAAGCAGAAGGGAGCACAAAACAATAAGCGCAAAAATTCTTTTTTTCAAAAACGCTCCCCCTTTCAACGCATACATATACATTATATATTATATCATATATGAGCTTTGTTTGCAAGTGTTTTGATACAAGAAACAGCGATTATGTTTTGAATGTTTTGCACCTGCGCAATATTTCAAGCAAACCTTGCGGTGTGCTTTTGCTTTGCCCTCCGCATAGCACGCGGTTTCGCCAACGGCTTTGCGAGAGTGTTTCGCACTCTGCGGAGCGCGACTTTCTTTTTATTCCGTGAAAAAGAAAGCAAAACACGGCAACTGCGTTGAGCTTGATTTTTTGCTCAGACGCAAAAAATCTGTCACCCTTTTCATTCGCGACAACTTTAACGCTCGAATGCAAAACAAGCGCGTCATTGCTTGTCTATCCAAAATACAATACGCTCATTAGGAAGAAAAAATTGACTTTATT
>CALZLD010000100.1 GCA_945788225.1 uncultured Clostridia bacterium | reverse complement strand
GCTACTCTTGTTGCAGATGAAGAAATCGCTCTCGGCGACAAGATAAACATAGTTGTTCCCACGGGTAACTTCGGAAATATACTTGCGGCATACTTTGCAAAGCAGATGGGTGTTCCCATAGCAAAGCTTATCTGTGCTTCAAATCAGAACAAAGTCCTCACAGACTTTATCAACACGGGTGTTTATGACCGTAACCGCGACTTCTATACAACTATTTCTCCCTCGATGGACATTCTTATTTCAAGCAACCTTGAAAGACTTCTCTATCTTCTTTGCGGTAAGAATGACGCTCAGATAAGAGAGTGGTTCACAAAGCTTTCAAAAGAGGGAAAATACGAAGTTACGGACGATATAAAGAAGGTTCTCAAAGAAGAATTTTACGGCGGATACTGCGATGATGAGCAGACAAAGGCAACAATCAAGAAAACATACGAAAAGTATTCGTATACTCTTGATACCCACACTGCCGTTGCTGTTAAGGTCTATGAAGATTACAAGGCTGAAACGGGCGACAACACAAGAACGGTTATTGCCTCCACCGCAAGCCCCTATAAGTTCAGCGCAAGCGTGCTTGAAGCTATCGAGGGCAAGAAGCCTGAAATCGACGAGTTTGATATGGTCGACAGACTTTACGCTATCTCGAAGTATGAAATCCCCGAAGCGCTCGCTTCACTCAAAAACAAGGAAATCCGTTTCTCAGGAAGTGTTGAAAGCGCAGAGATGAAGGACTTTGTCCTCAAAACGCTCGGTATATGAAAAATCTATGAATTTTAAGCGGAATATAGATTTATGTTCCGCTTAAATTACTTTTAAGGGGGGAATATATTGTCCTTGTATGTTATAGGCGACCTGCATCTGTCGCTGTCTTCGGATAAATCTATGGATATTTTTCAAGGGTGGGAAAATTATACCGAAAGAATTAAAGAAAACTGGCTTAAAAATATTACTCCCGACGATACTGTTGTTCTTGCAGGGGATACATCGTGGGGAATGACGCTGTCGGAGTCTTTGAAGGACTTTGAGTTCATAAACGCTCTTCCGGGGAAAAAGGTTCTTATAAAGGGCAACCACGATTACTGGTGGACTACTGTTCGCAAAATGGAGGAATTTTTCGCGTCAAACGGGCTTGACAGCTTTACGATACTGCACAATAACTGCGTTCCCTACGGCGAATATGCCGTTTGCGGAACAAGAGGCTGGGTGAATGAAACAAAGGAGCCTGCCGACGCAAAGGTGCTTGCAAGAGAGGCGGGCAGGCTTAAAACCTCAATAGAATGTGCCGTAAAGCAAAATCTTATCCCGATTGTTGTACTTCATTATCCGCCTATTTTCGGAACAAACTGCAACTACGACATATTGCAGGTGATGTATGATTATGATGTGAAATACTGCTATTACGGTCATATTCACGGGCAGAGCTCAAAATATGCAATAAACGGCGAACGGGACGGCATAAGGTTTGAATTTATTTCTGGTGATTATCTTCAATTTTTGCCAAAGAAAATTATGTAATTTATGCAAAATGTCAAAACGCTTTGTATAGTGTAGAAATTATTTTTTATATATGATATAATATTTCAGATATCTTGCTAATGCAATGGAGGATTATAAAAATGAGTTTAGTATCAAACAACAAATTAGAAAACAACAAGTACGAAATGACCTTTGAAATTAATGCAGAAGATTTTGAAAAGGCCGTTAACGCCGCATTTTTGAGAGCTAAGAACAGCATTTCCGTTCCCGGCTTCAGAAAGGGTAAGGCTCCCAGAAAGATGGTTGAAAAGCTCTACGGTGAAAACGCTTTCTATGAGGACGCTGTAAACTACGCTGTTCCCGAAGAAATCGAAAAAGCAGCCGAGGAAAACGGTCTTGTTCTCGTTACACGCCCCGAAATCACTGTTGACGCCGTAAGCAAGGACGAGGGCGTTAAGTTCAAGGCTGTAATCATCACAAAGCCCGAAGTTTCGATTTCAGATTATCTTGGAATAGAAGTTAAAAAACCCGACAATACTGTTACAGACGACGATATTGACAACGAGCTCAACACTTTGAGAAACAGGAACGCTCGTCTTGTTTCTGTTGACGACAGAGCCGCTCAGTCGGGCGATATTGCCGTTCTTGATTTTGAAGGCTTCAAGGGCGATGTTGCATTCGAGGGTGGAAAGGCTGAAAACTATGAGCTCGAACTCGGTTCGGGACAGTTTATCCCCGGATTTGAAGACCAGGTTATCGGTCACAAGGTTGACGAGGAATTCGACATCAATGTTACTTTCCCCGAAACATACCATGTTGACGACCTCAAGGGTCAGCCCGTAGTGTTCAAAATCAAGCTCCACGAGATAAAGGTCAAGGAGCTTCCCGAAGTTGACGATGAATTTATCAAGGATACAACAGAGTTTGAGAGCCTTGATGAGTACAAGAACGACCTTAAAACAAAGCTTGCCGACAGAAAGGCAAAGCAGGCTGACGAAGAGGTTGAAAGCGCAGTTCTTGACGCTGTTATCTCAAAGCTTGAGGCTGATATCCCCGAAGTTATGTATGAAAACAAGATAAACGAGCTTGTTTCCGATTTCGGATACCGTGTTAAGGCTCAGGGAATGGACCTTGACATCTATCTTCAGTACATGGGCATGACAATGGAAGGCTTCAAGGAAGGCTTCAAGGACAGAGCAACTATGGAAGTTAAGCTTCGTCTTGCTCTTGAAAAGATTGCAGAACTTGAAAACATCGAAGTTTCTGACGAGGAACTTGAAGAAGAATACAAGAGACTTGCTGAAATTTACAGAGTAAGCCTCAAGGAAGCAAAGAAGCATATTCCCGCAGAAGGTCTCAGAATGGACCTCAAGGTTGGCAAGGCAAGCAAGCTTGTCCGCGAAAAGGCTGTTATCGCCTGATTTATCTCAGATTACATTTTACACTTACGGGAGGGTTTATAATGAGTTACATTCCTATGGTCGTTGAACAGACAAACAGGGGCGAGCGTTCCTATGATATTTTTTCAAGACTTCTTAACGACAGAATAATTATGCTTTCTGATGAAGTCAACGACGCTACGGCTAGCCTTGTTGTCGCGCAGCTCCTTTATCTTGAAGGACAGGACAGCGAAAAGGATATAAGCCTTTATATAAACAGCCCGGGCGGCTCTGTTACCGCGGGACTTGCAATCTACGACACGATGAACTACATCAAGTGCGATGTTTCAACGATATGCATAGGTCTTGCGGCTTCAATGGGCGCGTTTCTGCTTTCATCGGGAGCAAAGGGTAAGAGAATCGCTCTCCCCAACAGTGAAATACTTATCCACCAGCCCCTTATCGGCGGAGGAATGAAAGGTCAGGCGTCGGACATTAAAATTCACGCCGAAAACCTTATCAAGACAAAGAACAGACTTAACTCCATTCTTGCAGAGAACACGGGTAAGCCTATTGAAACGATAGAAGCCGATACCGACCGCGACCACTTTATGACAGCCGAGGAGGCTTGTGCTTACGGTCTTATCGACAAGGTTATAACAAAACGCTAAGGTGAACAATATGCCGAATAACACAATATCAAAATGCAATTTCTGCGGCAAGACGGAGAATAAGGTCAGAAACCTTTTCTCTGCGGGCGATGTGAATATATGCGACGAGTGCATTGAATACTGCCACGAAATTCTTATGGGGGCGGACCCGTCACGCGCAAGAGCAAGCCGAGAAAAAGCAAGCGCAAAAAAGAACCCTAAGCTTTTAAAGCCGAAGGAGATAAAAAAGGTTCTTGACGAATATATCATCGGGCAGGACGCGGCAAAGATTTCTCTTTCCGTTTCGGTCTATAACCACTACAAGAGAATAATGACCGCCGAGGGCGAAAAGAACGATGTTGAAATCCAGAAGAGCAATGTTCTTCTTTTAGGACCTACGGGAGTGGGAAAAACCCTCATCGCGCAGACTCTTGCGAGAGTGCTTGATGTTCCCTTTGCAATAGCGGACGCTACAACCGTGACCGAAGCGGGTTATGTGGGCGACGATGTCGAAAATGTTCTTTTAAGGCTCATTCAGGCTGCCGATTATGATGTCAAGGCCGCCGAAAAGGGAATTATCTATATTGATGAAATCGACAAGATAGCAAGAAAATCCGAGAACACCTCGATAACACGAGATGTAAGCGGAGAGGGCGTTCAGCAGGCTCTTTTAAAGATTATTGAGGGTACTGTTTCAAATGTTCCCCCTCAGGGCGGAAGAAAACATCCCAATCAGGAATTTATTCAGATAGACACAAAGAACATTCTCTTTATCTGCGGAGGAGCGTTTGACGGTCTTGAAAAGGCGATAAAGAAGCGTACCGATTCGTCGAGCCTCGGCTTCGGAGCAGAGCTTAAATCCTCCAAAAAAGATGAAACGAATGTTTTCCGCAAGGTTATTCCTCAGGATCTGGTGAAGTACGGAATTGTCCCCGAACTTGTGGGAAGATTGCCTATAATAACCGTTCTTGACGAGCTTGACGAAAACACGCTTGTGAGAATACTCAAAGAGCCTAAAAACGCTCTTGTAAAGCAGTATCAGCGTCTTTTTGAGCTTGACAACATCGAGCTTGAAATTACGGACGGCGCTCTTGTTGAAATTGCAAAGAAGGCTTTGCAGCAAAAAACGGGAGCGAGAGGACTCCGCGCTATCGTCGAAGGTATTCTTATGGATGTTATGTTTGAAGTTCCGTCAGAGACGGATGTTTCAAAGATTATTGTTACGGAAGATACCGTGATTAACAATACCGCGCCCGTTGTTGAAAAGGGCAGGAAAACAGCTGTGAAAAAGAGTTCAGTTAACTAAACAGGGCGGCATTTTTATGCCGCCTAATTCTGTATTGCAAGGGATTGATTTTTATGATAAAGCTTTTGTTAAAGTGGTTTGTAAAGGATTATGAAAATGTCGACGATAAGGATGTGAGAACGCGGTACGGCGTTCTTGGCGGTATTCTTGGCATAATATGCAATCTTTTTCTCTTTGCCGTAAAGCTTTTTTCGGGAATATTCATGAACAGTATCGCAATTATTTCAGACTCTGTAAACAACCTTTCGGATACGGGCTCATCGATAGTTACGCTTGTCGGTTCAAAGCTCAGCGGAATGAGGCCCGACAAGGAGCACCCTTTCGGTCACGGAAGAATAGAGTACATATCCTCGCTTATCGTGTCGTTTGTCATAATGCTTGTCGGCTTTGAGCTGATGAAATCATCTTACGGCAAAATTATCAACCCCGAACCCGTTGCGTTCAGTCTGCCGATAATTATACTCTTGTCCCTTTCGGTGCTTGTCAAGGTGTGGATGTATTCGTACAACAAGTATCTTGGAAAGCAGATAAATTCGTCTATTCTTATGGCTACTTCAAAGGACTCTATAAACGATGTATTTTCTACAAGCGCGGTTATTGTCACAACGATAATCGGAAGATTTGTGAATTTTCCGCTGTTGGACGGTATTGTCGGCATTGTGGTTTCAATAATGGTAATGTATTCGGGCTTTGGAATTGCAAGAGAGGTCATTGATATTCTTCTCGGAAAATCCCCCGAAAAAGAAACGGTTGACGAGCTTGTGGGCATAATAAAATCGGGCGAGGGCATTGTGGGAGTGCACGACCTTATCGTTCACGATTACGGTCCGGGAAGAGTTTTAGCGTCCGTTCATGTTGAAGTCCCCGATGATGTTGACATTGTTCTGGCGCACGAAACGATAGACAGCTTAGAGCGTCTTGTCTATGACAAAATGCAGATAGAGCTTGTTATTCACCTTGACCCTATTTCTGTAAACGACGAAAGAGTGAAACATTTCAGAGAGCTTACCGCCGAGGTTATAAGAGAAATCAACCCTGAATTTTCGTTCCACGATTTCAGAATGACGGACGGCGACGAGAACATCAACCTTATTTTTGACCTTGCCGTTCCCGTTGAAGTAAATCCGCAGAAGAGGACAGAAGCTGTGGCTCTTATAAAAGAAAAGCTTAGAGAGCACGACTCGCGCTGTAACACCGTTATATGCGTTGACGACCTTTATTAAGGGTTGAGATTATTTTAAAAATGTGATATAATAAAGAGTAAACTTTAAAAAGGGGGGATTATTT
>CALZLD010000099.1 GCA_945788225.1 uncultured Clostridia bacterium | reverse complement strand
GTATTCAGCTATTTTATGACGGATGTTGTTTTTCCGCCTAAGAAAAAAATAACCAGAAATTTGGAGGAACAAAATGAACGAGCTTTTATCATTTGCTATTATGACTGCTAATGCAGCTTCTGAAGGAGAGGGAACATCTGTTGCAGGTTTTCTCTTGACAACAATACTTCCTTGCGTAGCTTTCTTCGCTATTATGTATTTTATAATGGTAAGACCTCAGAAGAAAAAGCAAAAGGAAGAGGACGAGATGCGTAAAAATCTTCAGATAGGAGATGAGGTTACTACGATCGGCGGAATTGTCGGAATAATTGTTCGTAAGGGCGAGGATACCGTAGTAATTGAAACAGGCGGTGACAGAAGTAAGATTCGCATAAAAACTGCTGCTATTCAGTCTAACGCAACTATTCACGACGCAAAAGAAGAATAAAACAATAGCTCCCCGAATAGATATTATTGAGTGTTTCAATAATTTCAGGAGGGGAGTTTTTTGCGTTATACAAATAATTTTAAAAATAGCAGGGCATATGTTTGGCTTTCATCTGTCGGAACGGGAGTGTTGACAACAATAATTTGCCTTATGGCATTTGCTTTTATTATGACAGGAATAGATGTTTCCGACGGTATGGTTGCGTCTTTCGGAAGTATTGCAGTTTGCGTCGGAAGCTATTTTTTTAGCTTTATAGTTGGGAAAAAACGCAGAAAGGATGGCATTCTTGTTGGTATCATATGCGGCTCTGCTTCGTTTCTTGCCTTGCTTATTCTTAATTTGATTTTTTTAAGAAATCCATTCACATCAGCTTTTTTCTCAAAACTGTCGATGATAATAATATGCAGTATCATAGGAGGGATAATTGGTGTAAACTCAAAAATAAGAATGTAAACTTTTTCTTAAAAACTATTGAAATCATATAAAAAATATGATATAATAATTTCAAGATTTTTTAAAGCTGTTTTGTATTCTGTACAAACCGTAAAATATTTAATGGAGGAATCTCAAATGAAACACATCAAGACAATCAATGCTGCAAATCTTAAGAAAACTGCTGAAAAGGGCGGATGCGGAAAGTGTCAGGCTTCTTGTCAGTCAGCTTGCAAAACATCTTGCACTGTAGCAAATCAGAAGTGCGAAAACAAGTAAAAGTTTCTTGTTTAATTGAAAGGGACAGTAATGTCCCTTTACTTTTTGCCTAAATTTGGGAGGATACCTATGATACATAAGTACAAATATAACGATATGAACATTGTTCTGGATGTTCACAGCGGCGGCGTTCATATCGTAGATGATATAAGCTATGATATTCTTGACTATATAAAATTGCCCATGACGGAAAGCTGTCCCGAAGAAATTGTTGACAATCTAATGCAAAAGTATTCTTCTGAAGAAATAATATCATGTTATGACGAGCTTTATTCTCTTTACAAGGATAAAATTCTTTTTTCGGAAGATGATTATGAAAAATTTGCAAAATATTCTGTCGCATCGCCTGTAAAGGCTATGTGCTTACTGATTTCGCAGGATTGTAATTTAAGATGTGAATATTGTTTTGCGGAAACCGGCGATTTTGGTATGGGAAGAAGCTTAATGTCGCTTGAAACGGGAAGGAAGGCAATAGATTTTCTTCTCGAAAATTCAGGTAACAGAGAAAATCTTGAACTTGATTTCTTTGGCGGAGAACCCCTTATGAACTTTGATGTTGTAAAGGGTATTGTTGAGTACGCAAGAAAAAAAGAAAAAGATTACGGAAAGCATTTTCGTTTCACGGTTACAACAAATGGACTTCTATTAACAGATGATAAAATAGATTTCATAAATAAAGAAATGTCAAATGTTGTCCTTTCGATAGACGGAAGAAAATGCGTAAACGATAAAATGAGGCATAGAATTGATGGATCGGGATGTTATGATACTATACTCGAAAAGTTTCAGAAAACAGTTAAATTAAGAGGAGACAAGGAGTATTATGTAAGAGGAACATATACAAAATACAATCTTGATTTTTCGGAAGATGTTTTTCATCTTTATGAGCAGGGTTTTGACCAGATTTCTGTTGAACCTGTTGTTGCCCCTGAAACCGCTCCATATGCGCTTACTGAAAATGAGTTGCCTGAAATATTTTCAGAGTATGACAGGTTGACCGAAAGGCTCTTGAAAAATGACAAGGAAGGAAAACATTTTAATTTCTTCCATTTTATGTTAGACCTTGACCAAGGACCTTGTGCGATAAAAAGGCTAAGAGGCTGCGGAAGCGGAAACGAATATGTCGCTATAAGTCCCAACGGTGATATTTATCCTTGTCATCAGTTCGTTGGAATTGACGAATGGAAAATGGGAAATATAAATGAGGGCACATTTAATAATGAAATAAAGGATTATTTTGCTTCCGCCCATATTTATACAAAGAATGAATGTAAAAATTGTTGGGCAAAGTTTTATTGTAGCGGCGGATGTAACGCAAATAATTATATTTATGCCGGGGATGTACATAACGCATACAAAATGTCGTGCGAAATCGAAAAAAAGCGTCTTGAATGTGCAATTTATATTAAGGCAGTTAAAGCTTGTGAAAATCAGTAAACATTTTTTTCAAAAGCTATTTACTTGAATGAGAAAATATAGTAAAATAAAGTTGACATTTAAATGTTATGAGGTGCAGTATGGAACCAAAATATAAAAGAATACTCCTTAAATTGAGCGGAGAGGCTCTTGCCGGAGAAAAGTCAACCGGACTTGATTATACTATTATTACTGGTATTTGTCAGAGTATAAAAAAGTGCTACGATGCCGGAGTTGAAATCGGAATCGTTGTAGGAGGAGGAAATTTCTGGCGCGGTCGTTCAAGCGGTGCAATGGACAGAACAAGAGCAGACCACATTGGGATGCTTGCAACGGCAATGAACGCCCTTGCTGTTGCTGATATTCTTGAAAGCGTTGGTGTGCCTGTACGAGTTCAGACTGCAATTACAATGCAACAGGTTGCTGAGCCGTATCTTAGAAACAGAGCTGTAAGACATCTTGAAAAAGGCAGAGTTGTTATTTTTGGATGCGGAACAGGAAACCCGTTCTTTTCAACAGATACAGCCGCTTCTTTGAGAGCAGCTGAAATTGATGCTGAAATAATTCTTAAAGCAACTATGGTTGACGGTGTATACGATAAAGACCCGAATAAATATGATGATGCAAAAAGGTATGCGTCAATTAATTTCAGTGAAATTCTTGCAAAAGGGCTCAAGGTTATGGATATGACGGCAGCTTCAATGTGCCGCGATAATAATATACCGATACTTGTTTTCAATCTTGATAATCCCGATAACATTTTTAAGGCTGTTCTCGGGGAAGATGTGGGAACTTTGGTTACAACAGACTAATTTGAAAGGACAGATTTAACTATGAAAGAGCAGATGAATTCAGCAAAAGAAAAAATGGAAAAATGCCTTAATTCCCTTAAACATGAGTATTCCACCATAAGAGCAGGAAGAGCAAATCCTGCTGTACTAGATAAGGTCCTTGTAGATTATTACGGAGCACCCACACCTGTTAATCAGATGGCTGCTATATCTGTTTCCGAGGCGAGAGTTCTTGTTATTCAGCCTTGGGACGCTTCTGCGCTTAAACTTATTGAAAAAGCAATTCTTGCCTCTGATGTCGGAATTGTTCCTGTAAACGACGGAAAGCTTTTGAGACTTACATTCCCCCAGCTTACAGAGGAAAGAAGAAAGGAACTTTGCAAGCAGATAAAGAAATTTGCCGAGGAAGGCAAAGTTACTATCAGAAATATCAGAAGAGACGCAATGGATAAATTCAAAACAATGAAGAAAAATTCTGAGATCACAGAGGATGACCTTGCAAATTGCGAAAAGGATATTCAGAAACTTACAGACAAATATGTCGCTGATATCGATAAAGTTGCTGAAGAAAAAGAAAAAGAGATAATGTCTATCTAAATTATTGAGGTGTATTATGTCCGAAAATAATAAATCGGTCCTTCCGACACATATAGGCTTTATAATGGACGGCAACGGGAGATGGGCTGAAAAAAGAGGCCTTCAACGAAAGTTCGGGCATAAAGAAGGAGCAAAGACTTTTAAGAAGATAGTTAAATATTGCAAGAAAATCGGAATCAAGTATATAACTTTTTTTGCATTTTCAACCGAAAACTGGAAAAGGCCTTCTGATGAAGTGGAAGCCATTATGGAGCTTTTTGATAAATATCTTGACGAGGTCAGGGAACATATTAAAGAGAATGTCCGTGTTATGTTTATTGGCGATAAATCGGTTTTTGATGACAAGTTCAGATCCAAAATGATAGCCCTTGAGGAAGATTCAAAGGATTTTGATTCTATGACATTGATACTTGCTATTAATTATGGCGGACGCGATGACATTATCCATGCCGCTAAGCAGGTATCGGAACTTGTAAAAAGTGGGATAATATCTTCATCGCAAATTGATGAGAGTCTTTTTTCAAATCTTCTTTATACAAATGGCATACCTGATGTTGATTATATTATTAGACCTAGTGGTGAGCTCCGAATTTCAAATTTTCTTATATGGCAAGCGGCTTATGCCGAGTATTATTTTACTGATATTCTTTGGCCTGATTTTTCTGAAAAGGACCTTGATAAGGCTCTTGATGACTTTAAGCACAGAAAAAGACGATATGGAGGTGTTTGACTGCAATGCTTCAAAGAACAATTACTGCACTTGTAGGAATATGCATTGCGGTGTTTCTTGTAATTATTTCAGGGACAATAGCATACAATTTTACAATAGCAGGATTGACTGTTATTCTTTTGTGGGAAGCCCTCAGAGCAAATAAATGCAATGAATATAAGCTGCTATTCAGCATTTGTCTTATGTTCGGAACTTTACTACCGTTTTTTAGTCTTTCCTTCTTAAAGCCTTTTTCTGAAATATTTTATATTTGTTTTGCATTAATTGCGTTTTTTTTGCTTCTTATCTATTTTGAGAAAATCCAAATCGAAAAATTTTTCTATATGGTAGGTATTACTATACTCATTTCGTTTTCTATGAATTGTCTTATGGAAATACGGAATGCTTATGCTCACGGAGCATACTATCTTTGCCTCACACTTGCTGCTCCGTGGATTTCTGATGCAGGAGCGTATTTTGTTGGTGTCACAATGGGAAAACATAAATTGTGTCCATCAATCTCACCTAAAAAAACAATTGAAGGTGCAGTAGGTGGGGTCGTTGTTACAGCTGTAGTATTCAGTTTGGCTTGTTTTGTATATAAAGTAATTCTTGGAAATAGCGGTCTGGAAATTCATGTTAATTATGTTTTTGCCGCCGTGTTTGCATTTGCGTCATCATTCCTTGCAATTATCGGCGACCTCGTTGCTTCTTTGATTAAAAGACAGGTTAAGATAAAGGATTTTGGAAACATTATGCCCGGACACGGGGGACTTTTGGATAGATTTGACAGTGTTTTATTTGTCGCTCCCGTAATGATGTTGGCTCTTAGGTATATTCAGTTTTTCTATTAAATATTTGACGGGAACAGGGTTTTTATCTTGTTCCCATTAAATGTTTTATGAGGTGATTTTATGAAAACCATAAGTATTATCGGCAGTACCGGTTCAATTGGAACACAAACACTTTCTGTATGCAAAAAATACGGCTATAAAGTATTGGCGCTTGCCGCGTGTTCAAATATTTCACTTCTTGCTATGCAAGCAAAAGAATTTGGCGTTAAGTATGTTTGCATATATAATGAAAAGTTTTATCCCGCGTTAAAAGATATGCTTTTTGGCACAGATATAAAAATCCTATCCGGAATGGAGGGACTATGCGAAATTGCTTCTCTTGACGGGGTAGATTTATTTGTAAATTCGGTTGTCGGAATGGTAGGTCTTTTGCCTACTCTGACAGCAATAAATAAGGGAACGAATATTGCTCTTGCAAATAAAGAGACCCTTGTTTCCGGCGGAAATCTGGTGATGGAACTTTCAAGAAAGAAAAATGTCAGTATCATTCCCATTGATAGCGAACATTCTGCAATTTTTCAATGTCTTAGGGGAAATAAAATATCTTCTGCAAAAAAAATAATTTTAACAGGTTCAGGGGGGCCATTTTACGGAAAAACTACTGACGAGCTGAAGAATGTTACTGTAAACGAAGCTCTCGCTCACCCTAACTGGAGTATGGGAAAGAAAATAACAATTGACTCCGCAACGA
>CALZLD010000098.1 GCA_945788225.1 uncultured Clostridia bacterium | reverse complement strand
CAGGCGCTGACGGAATATCCGCAAACGATATAGATATAAAAGTTACCTTTGACGAAAACGCGGTACATACGCTTTTTGACGAGGGCGGAGACTATATTATGCAAAAGGCGTTGGAGTATTTATACCGATAAAAAGACAAAACCGTTGCAGATTTCTGCAACGGTTTATTTATAGTTATGGTTTTTGAAAGATTTCTTATGATATTCTCCGATTTATTTTTCTTACAGCTTTAAATTACAGCGCTCTTACACAACATAGTCGCTGCCCGACTTTTCTCTCTGCTTGTCGATAATATCCTGCAAGGTAATGCTGTCAAGATAATCGCACACTACCTTATAAAGTCCCTGCCATACGGGCAAGGTAACACATTCGGCGCTTCTTTCACATTCTATCGGCTGATGTTCAAGACAGGCAACGGGAGCAAGCGAACCTTCGGTAAGACGGAGTATCTCCCCTACTGTATATTCCTTTGCAGGCTTTGCAAGGCGGTATCCGCCCTGAGAACCGCGGTTAGCCCTTAGTATCCCCGAATTATTGAGCATGGGGATAATCTGTTCAAGATATTTTTTTGAAACACCCTGCCTTTCGGCTATATCTTTGAGCGCAACATAGCCGTCGTTCTGGCGCTCGGCAAGGTCAATAAGCATTCTTAAAGCGTATCTTCCCTTTGTTGAAATCTTCATAAAAAATCACCTCGATTGTTTATACCCTAATAATAACATATATTTAGTAGGTTTTCAAGAGAAAAAATAAAAAAAGCCGAACAAGTTTTTCAAATTACTCATTCGGCTTTTGTTATATCTTAGAATATTGCAACTACTGCGCCGTTGTATTTATCGGCGATGAACTGCTTTACCTCGTCTGTTTCAAGAGCCTTTACAAGAGCCTTGATTTTTTCACTGTTTTCGTCGCCCTTTCTTACTGCGATGATGTTTGCGTATGTCTGAGCGGCGTCGCCCGAAGCGTCTTCTACAGCAAGAGCGTCTGAACTTTTAAGACCTGCGGCAAGAGCGTAGTTTCCGTTGATAACCGCAACCGAGCCTTCATCTCCGTTTGTGAACTGAGCGGCAACCGTGTCTGCCTGAACGGGAGTAATCTTGTAACCCTTATCGTCAACGATATCGAGAACTGTTACGCCGTCAAGTGCGTTTGCACCGTCAGGAAGAGTGATAAGACCTTCCTGCTGAAGAAGAAGAAGTGCTCTTGTTTCGTTGCTGTCATCGGCAGGGATAACGATTGTCGAGCCTGCGGGAATATCGGAAACCTTTGTTATTCCCTTTCCGTAAAGTCCGAAGGGTTCATAGTGAATAGGTGCGGCAACAACGATGTCGGTGTTGTTTGAAGCGTTGTAGCTGTTGAGATAAGGTGTGTGCTGGAAGTAGTTTGCGTCAAGCTCGCCGTCCGAAAGAGCCTTGTTGGGAAGAACATAGTCATCATAAACTACTATCTGAAGGTCATAGCCCTCTTTTGCAAGGTTATCCTTTACAGCTTCAAGGATTTCAGCGTGAGGTGTTGAAGACGCTCCGACCTTTATTACCTTTGAAGAAGCGTCAGCCTTTGCGCAGCCTGTGAATGAAACTGCGGCGAGTGAAAGTGCAACGAATGTTGATAAGATTTTTCTGATGTTCATGGTTATTACTCCTTATATTAGAAAATTTTGTTTGTTCGTGTGGATAATGTCAAAAGCAAAATCACATTCGTCCGAACCTGAAATTTTCTCTGAGGAGCTTTATGAAAAAGCTGGTCATATATGTTCTCCTTACTTGTTTATTCGCTTATCCGTCTTTCTGGCAATTAACATTCCTATTTCCTGAATAAGCTGAACTATTATCACGGTAAGCACAACGCAAACCCAGACAATATCATTATTAAATCTCTGATAGCCGTATGAAATAGCTATCATTCCCAGTCCGCCGCCGCCTATTGTTCCCGCCATTGCGGAATAGCCGAGTATCGTCACGAGGGATATTACCGCTCCCACAATAAGCGAGGGCTTTGCCTCGGGTATCAAAACTTTATAGATAATCTTGAATGTAGATGTTCCCATAGCCTGAGCCGCTTCTATTACTCCCTTGTCAACCTCTTTTATAGAAGACTCGGTCATTCTTGCTACATAGGGAACAGCCGCTATGATAAGCGTTACTACCATAGCCTTGTTGCCCATACTTGTTCCGACAATAAGCTTTGCCGCAGGAAGAACGGCTATCATAAGAATGATAAACGGAACGCTTCTGAAAACATTTACGATAAAACCTAAAATCTTATTGAGCCACCCTATCGGAGCTATGCCCTCCTTATCGGTAACGCAGAGGAGAACTCCGAGGGGAAGTCCGAAAAGGTAAGCAAAAAACGCCGAGATAAAGGTCATATATATCGTTTCCCATATTGCAAGCTGTAAAACATTCTTTTCAATAAGCTGAAAGAATAAATCGGACATTTTTCTCTCCCCTTTCGTTAAATTTCAGAATAGACAACCTTGTTGTCGTCAAGATATTTTTTCACTCTTTCATAGTCGCCGTCATTATCGGGAATTTCAAAAAGCAGCTGACCGAAAGCCTTGCCGTCAACATCTTCGGTCTCGGCGTGAAGAATATTCGCCGATACCTTACATTCAAAAATCATATTTGCAAATACGGGTTTGTAGGAATTTTCTCCGTTAAATACAATTCTTATCTTTCTGCCGTTTGTGACTTCGTTTTCTTTGTGACCGTCGGGGAAGATAAGCTTTCTTGCAATATCGGACTTTGGATTTTTGAATATGTCGGCAACATTGCCCTGCTCGGCAACTTCGCTGTTGTCAAGAACGGCAACCTTGTCGCATATACTTTCGATAACGCGCATTTCGTGAGTGATAACGATTATCGTCACGCCCATAGTTTCGTTGATTTTTTTCATAAGGTCGAGTATTGAGCGCGTCGTGTCAGGGTCCAGAGCGCTTGTCGCCTCATCGCAAAGAAGATATTTTGTCTTTGCTGCCAAGGCTCTCGCTATTGCAACTCTCTGCTTTTGTCCGCCCGAAAGCTGAGAAGGATAAGCCTTTGCCTTATCTGAAAGCCCGACAATTTCAAGAAGCTCCTTCGCTCTTTTTACAGCGTCCTGCTTTTTTACTCCCGCAATTTCAAGCGGATAGCAGATGTTCTTTATAACATTTCTCTGCGACAAAAGATTGAAGCCCTGAAAAATCATTCCGATATTCTGTCTTTCCTGCAAAAGCTCTTTTGTTGAAAGGGAGCTTAACGATTTTCCGTCAATGATAACATCGCC
Source organism: uncultured Clostridia bacterium (assembly GCA_945788225.1). GTDB lineage: Bacteria > Bacillota > Clostridia > Oscillospirales > Ruminococcaceae > RGIG4131. Next base: position 2,934 of record CALZLD010000098.1, on the reverse strand, counting down.
CGATGTCGGCTTTTCAAGAAAATTTATACAGCGCACAAGGGTACTCTTGCCCGCTCCCGAAAGACCGATAATGCCAAAAATCTCTCCGTCGTTTATCGTTATGTTGATATTTTTCAGCGCGGTGATGTCGCCGTTATCGCTGTGATATACCTTTGAAAGATTATTTATCTCTATCAATTATTTTCCTCCTAAAAAGAAAACGCAGTAAGAAAGCATTATGCATACTTACTGCGCTTAACGATTTTTAATGGGGCAAGGTTATCCTTAAAATCCGTAACGGTGCAGTACAACATTTTTATTCATTTTCATCATCATATCCGATGTCATACCATACCGCCTCTTTTCCTTAGCTTTTACAATATTTTATCACGCTAAACCTACTATGTCAATATGTTTTGTGTAACAAACATTATATCTTAAAAAGCATTTTTTTATGATATTTTACCAAAATTTTATTTACGCTTAGCTCTGCGCTTTCTTATTATAATTACCAAAACGATTGCCTTAACAACAGCAAATATTCCGAAAGCAACGATATAAATCACTATATCGGTCTTTTGCTTTTCTGCTCTCAGCTCAATGCTCTTTGATGAAACCGAAAAAACAAGATAGCTTCCGTCGATTTCGGGTTCAGCTTTTTCGCCGTTTATGTAAAGAACTGTTTTCTTTGCCTTGCCATTTGGCAGATACCTTATCCTGCAACTGTCGGACGGAAGTTCTATTTTAAGGACTTCCCCGTTTTCATCGGAATTGATAATCTTTGCCGAAACAATATCATCGTCGGTGAAAACTCCCTCAACGATAATTCTGGGCAGACCGTTTTCGCTGAAAATATCGGATGAAAGCGCGGTTATATATTTGGAGTACACGGCATTTATCTCCTTTGAAAAACGAATACCCGATTTTGTGAAATCCTCCCATTTTGCAAAGTAACCTGTCTTTTCCGGGATTTCGGGAAGTTCGCTCTCGCTTATCTTTCCGTTATACGATATTTCTTTTTCAGCGACGATTATATCGTCCGCCACAAAAACAAGCTTTATTTTCAAAAAGTCTTCGGGCATATTTTCAAGTTCCGACATTTCTTCATATCCAACGGGATACGCTTTTTTGTCGTAGCTTATACCGTCTATTCCGCCGATACCGCCGTCTATGAAAACATTTTCCGATATATTACCGTTTGCAAAGCCTGCTATTGCTCCTGCTTTTTCGGAATAAGCTTCAATTACCGCAAAGCCTTTGCAGTTTTCAATATCGTTACATTCTCCTGCTATTCCGCCGACAAATTCCTTTCCCGAAACATAGCATTTTGCTCCGCAGCCCGATATTGCCGCCTCGGATTTTCCCGTGACTCCGCCTGCATAGCTTCCGTCTGTCGATTTTACATTTCCAAAGCCGTAGCAGTTAATAAGACAGCCTGTTTTCATCTCTCCCGCTATTCCGCCGACATTGTTCTTTTTTGATGTAACTTCTCCGTAGTTGCGTGAATTTCTTATAACCGTCTTTGACTGATACATAAAATTGTCCGACCGCTCGCCGACAGTATCTATATCGCCCTCGGGGTCAAAATCATATTCAACAGCCATAGAGCCTGCTATTCCGCCGACGCTGACATCGCCGTTCACCTTGCCGTAGTTTATACACTCGGTTATCTTGCCGTCCGATTTTCCTGCCTCGTCCTCTGCTGAAATATCCTCGGTATAATCCGAAAGGTCTGTTGAACGGCTTGTCATTTCATCGGCAAGCTCTAAGAGAATATCGGATATTTCTTTTGCCTTATCGTTTATTTTTCGCAGATCCGCAGTAAAAATATCCGATGTATTATCCGCCGTCGAGGTGAATTCTTCTAAATTGTCAATAAGCTTTTCAAGTTCGCCCGAAAGATGATTTCTCTTTTCAACAAAGCTTTCGTCCGCGCCTGTAAATACTATTTTATCCTTTTTTGAAAAATATTTTGCAGTATCCGAAACATCATAAAAGGCACCTTCAAGAATATCCGCCGCCTCAACAAGCTTTTCACAGGCTAAAGACAGATATCTTGCCGCCTTTGTCGCGTCCTCCTCTGCCCTTTCAATATCCTCATCTGAAATATCGGGACGAGAAGGCTCAGGATTTTCGGGAGTATCCTCATCGTCCAACATCTGCAAAAGGCTTGTGCTTAAATCGGACATACTCTCTGCGACCTCTCCCACGGAATTATCCGAGAGATTTTCAAGAGCAGAACTTGCGGCTGAATTATGCTCTGATGCGCTGTAATTGCCGTTTGCCGTCATTTCGGAAATCTGCATAACGCTTTCACCTGCGCTTGTGACATTCTGCGAAGCTGTCGCAGCGCTTTCCGATAGGCTCTGAAAATCCCCTGCAAGCGCGCTGTTTTCCGTTCCTGAAAATTCTTCCGCCGCATTTGAAGAAACCGACGAGATATTGTCAAGAGCGCTGCTCATATCGTCAAGTCCCGAAGATATTTCTTCCATTGCTTCCGCCGTATCTTCATCGTCGCCGACAGAGTTTTCAAGGTCGCCTATTCCGCCCTGTATTCTGTCCGAAGCTTCGACAAGTTCTTTAAGATAACGGCTTAGCTCTTTAAGAACGGGAGTAATGTCCTCAAAGCTGTCACCCGCATATTCCGAAGCGGTAGAAAGGTCGTCAGCCGCTTCCGAAAGAAGCCCCAGACCTTCCGATGTATCTTCAAGAACGGGAGCAAGCTTTTCTGTCAGTTCATAAATTCTTGACGAAAATTCATTCACCGAATCTACATTTTCATTAACTATACGGTCTGTTTCAGTGAGAAAAGTATCCGTCGATTGTCTTATGTCCTCTAATTTGTCAAGTATTCTGTCGGTCTTATCGGTGATTTCATCCGATTGTCTTTCGGCGTGGTCCAGAGTATCGTCTAAAATAACTTTCATATCGTCAAGCGATGTTCTCAGCTTTTCA
>CALZLD010000097.1 GCA_945788225.1 uncultured Clostridia bacterium | reverse complement strand
CCCATATCGTGAGTGGTAAGGATAACGGTCGTGTTTTTTTCACGGTTAAGAGTCTTGACAAGCTCTCTTATCTTCGCTTTCATAGCGACATCAAGACCGATTGTCGGTTCATCAAGAAACACTACCCCGGGATTATGTAAAAATGCGGCGAGAATATCACATAATGTCCTTTGCCCCAAAGACATCTGCCTTACGGGTTTATGCATAAGAGAGTCGATGTCGACCATTGAACCGTAAAGAGACATCATATCGTTATAGACATTATCGGGCACCTGATATATATCTTTCAATATCTTAAACGACTCGATAGCGGGCAACGCCCACCAGAGCTGAGAACGCTGTCCGAAAACAACGCCGATATTCTGCGCATTTTCGCTCCTCTTTTTGTACGGGATAATACCGTTGCAGATTATCTCACCGCTTGTCGGTTCAAGGACGCCTGTCATCATCTTTATTGTTGTTGACTTGCCCGCTCCGTTGGGCCCTAAATAGCCGACTATCTCACCGGGCATTATGTTCATTGAAATGCCGTTGACCGCTTTAACTATGTTATATTCTCTTGAAAACAAGTCCTTTATACTGCCCATAATGCCTTCGTGGCGATTAGGGACTTTAAATTCCTTTGAAATATTTTTAAGTTCTATTATAGGTTCCATTATTTTTCCTTTCAATATCGGCAAAATTATTTTTTGCCGTAAACAATAAAAAAGTGGCGGATATGTTTTTCAAGCAAAGAAAGAAACTCCTCTTTTCTTTCCGGCTCTCTTGAACAGGCTTCAACCCAGAGTGTTACGGGAGAAATATATTCTATTGCCATCATTTCTGCGTCATTATCGACAAGGACGCCCATTTCGATAAGCCTTGAAATGACTTTTTGATAAAGCTCATACTGAGAGAAGATATACCTGCTGTTATATATCTTTGCAAGCTCAGGATGCTTTGAGCGGACTGACAATACAAATTCTCTGAAAAGCTTTGGGTATTCGTCTGAAACTGTTGTGATGAAAAGATTTTTCACAATTTCAATCTGACCTTCCTCGGTAAAAGGACGCTCGGAATTTCCGCTATTGAAAATTGCTTCGTTAATTCTTTTCATCCGTTCTTCATAGCCATTGCTGCTCGCTTCAACAATAGCGTCAAAAAGAGCCTTTTTGCTTGGATAATGCTTATAGAGAGCAGGCGCGCTGCAACCGACCTGCTTTGCAATCTGCGCAACGCTGACAGAGTCATAGCCGTTTTCTGCAAACAGTTTTAACGCTGCTAATAAAAACTGTTGTTTGGTATCTCCTCTTCTCATTGCGCACCCTCCTTTATTGAATAAGCACAAGTCAATTATAGCTAACAATCGTTAGTTTGTCAAGTGGCTTTTCTTTTCTGACGAAAATACAAAGAAATTATAGTATAAATAAAAAGAAAAGTCATTTTAAGCTTATTTTTAAGCGTTGAAAATATATTTAAAATAGTTTATAATTAAATCTGACAAACAGAAATCACTGAGACATCGGAGAGATAAATATGAAAATAAAAAATGAAAACAGAAGCTTTTATTATGATAACATAAAGGGCTTTCTGATATTGCTTGTTGTTTTTGCACATTGTCTTTATAATATTCAGCATATTCCGATTGCAAATATAATTACAGACGCTATCTATATGTTTCATATGCCTGCGTTTGTATTTGTTTCGGGATATTTCGGAAAATCGGAAAATTCGGGGAGTTTTAAGTCAATTATAAAGCTTTTGTTCCTTTATTTTGTATTCAACAGTATAACAGGCTTTATTTATGGGTTTAATTCGCTGCTTGTACCTTTATATTCTTTCTGGTATCTTATTGCGCTTTGTGCATGGAGAATAATCACTCCGAAAATATCAAAGTTCAAAGAAATAATGCTGATACTCTTTGCTGTATCTGTATTTGCAGGATTTTACGATTCAATAGACAACACCTTTGCTATTTCAAGGATAATTTCGTTCTATCCGTATTATATGGCAGGATATCTTTTATCAAAAGAAAAATCTGACGAGATTGAAAAGAAAAAATATTCAAAGCGCTTTGCTTTTGGAATATTATTTGTTCTGGGTGCTGTTGTTATCGGGACTGTTGCGTATAAAATTTTTGAATACTCGGATTCGGCTCTGCTGATGTCTTCATACACTCACCCGAAGGACGCTTTCGGAAGAATTGTTCTTTATATAGTTGCGTTTCTGGCAATATATGCTATAAGGTATCTCAGTATTGACAAGAAAATTCCGCTTCTGACTTCATTCGGAAAAAACTCGCTTGCTATATTTCTTTTTCACAGACCGTTTACCCTTATTTTCAGCGGTAATTACAATTTTTTTGGGAATTTTCTGATACCGTCAGCTGTCGCTGTAACTGTTCTGATATGTCTTGTATTCGGAAACGATTATGTATCGAATGCGATAAGATATATTGCAGACGGGTTTGTTGAAATATTTGACAAAGAAAATACAAAGAAAAGCACTTCAAAAACGATTGCATCGGTTATTGCCCTTTCGGTCGCCGTATGCTTTGTCGGTGAAATAGTTGTAAGATATTACAGAAACTACATATTTGTCTATGAAACCGAAAACGAAACAGTTACGCAAAGTGTTGATGAGATGTACCGCGTTATGAGCAAAGCGGATGAAAACAAGTTTGACAGCGCATTAAGAATAACATTTGCGGGCGACCTTATTTTGCTTGAAGACCAGGTTAAGCTTGGATACAAGGACGGAAAATACAGCTTTGACGATGTTTTTGAATATGCAAGACCTCACATAGAGTCCGCAGACCTTGCAATAGGCGTTTTTGAAGGACCTATGGCAGGAAAGGACGATGGATATTCCTCGGGTAATTTTGACGACGGAAAAACTCTTGCGCTCAATTATCCCGATGAGTTTGCACTGGCTGTTAAAAACGCAGGATTTGATTTAGTCACTACCGCTAACAATCATCTGCTTGACAAAGGGATAGCAGGAGCGAAACGAACTGTTGACATACTCAATAAAAACGACATTGAACATATCGGCTCTTATAAAAATGCAGACGAGAAGGAAAAAGAAAATGTCAAACTTATTGAGGTTGACGGAATAAAGTTTGCCGTTCTTGCCTATACATACGGCGCGAATATGATAGCCCGCGATGAGCTTGCATTCGGTGAAAGTTCATATCTGACCTCTGTAATTTATGGTACAGAGGGAGAGGAATTTGAAAAACTCAAAGAAAATGTCAGAAAAGATTTTGAAAAGGCAAAAGCGCTTGAACCCGATTTTATAATAGTTCTTCCGCATATCGGGACGCAGTTTTCTAATCAGCCCGATGAAGAACAGGAAGTTTGGTTTGAGGTATTCAAAGAGTATGGAGCGGATATAATTCTCGGAGACCATACTCATGTTGTTGAGCCTGTAAAAATAGAAAATTACAACGGCAGAAATGTCTTTGTCGGCTATTGCCCCGGAAATTTTGCAAATATATACAGAGAAAATCAGGGCGACACAAGTATGCTTATTGATGTATATATTGACAAGAGCGCAAAGAAAATAATAGGCGGAGGAATTGTTCCGCTTTACACTAAGGCTCAGCTTGACGGAAATTACTCCGCGATACCGATATATGAGATAGTGAACAACGATAAGTTGAAATCAATGTTCAGCACCGATGATTTTGAGCGTGCAAAAGAATCCTACAACATAATAACAAGCGTTGCGCTCGGAATAAATCCTGATATATCGGGAGTGACTGAAAGCCTTATCTTTGATGAGAACGGATATATAAGAACAAAAACAAGAGGTCTTGATATGACAGAAAAAATGAAATCAGGAAAATTCTTCAAAGAATTATCAATGGCAGAAAGCGTATGCTTTATCGGCGACAGCGTTACGGAAGGCACCAAAAACGGCGGTTGCCCGTGGTATGAGCCTTTGGAAGAATACATAAACGCCGATATTTCAGCATTTGCAAAGGGCGGTGCAACGATAAGATATATTATTGACAATTCGGACAATATCCCGAACGCAGAGCTGTATGTCATAGCGATAGGCACAAACGATGTAAGATACAGAGACAGCGAGATATGCGCTATGACAGCGGACGATTATATAAATTCAATTCAGACGCTGAAAGAAATTATAAAACTTAAAAATCCGTCGGCAAAATTTATATTCATAGCGCCGTGGTATTCAACAGACGGAGATAAGGTGTCTGTGTTATCGTTTGAAGAAAAGACAAAGCTGAATGACGAATATAGCTCAGCGTTAGAAAAATATGCTAAACAGAACAACGATATTTTTATCAACCCTAACGGATACATAAAGAAAAAGTTATATGAAAATCCTCAGAGCAGGTATCTTCTTGACCACATTCACCCTAATGCAAACGAAGGGGTAATTATGTACTGCGAGGCGGTACTCTCTGAATAGCAAAAAATCCGTGAATTATCTTCACGGATTTTTTTATCAAAGCTTTTCAATTATACTTTCAACAACAAGATACGAAGACTTTGCCGCCTTTTTGCAGTTTGCCTCAAATGTATCAAAGCCGCTCTCCTCTTCGGTGTCGGATATTGAGCGCACTGCGGCAAAAGGAATATCGTAAACAAAACAGATATGAGCTATTGCCGCTGTTTCCATATCGGTGCACATAGGGGAAAATTTTGCGTTTATCTCTTCCCTGCCGTCAGTTTCTATAAACGCATCGCCCGTAACTGCTGTGCCTGTAACGATTTTTCCGTTATGCTCCTTTGGAGAAGCGTTTTTAAGGACGCTCACAAGCTTTTCATCAGGAATAAAGCAACCGCCTTTTACTTTCGGGTGGTCTTCAAAGAGAAATAAATCAAGGTCGTGATAGTAAACCTTGTCGGCAATAACTGTGTCGCCGATATGTAAAGATTTGTCCATTCCGCCTGCTACCCCAGAAACGATAATACAGTCAACCTTATACTCGCTTATCATAGCCTGAGCCGTTGCCGCGGCGTTTACCTTTCCCATTCCAGCCGCTGAGACGACAACCTCTCTGCCGTTGAACGCTCCCTCGTAAAAAGTTCTCTTGATATATTCGCTTTTTGTATGTATATCCATATTTTGAAGATACAGAGCTATTTCGGTATCGATTGCTCCTATTATTCCGATTTTCATAATATCCTCCGCAGAATTTTTTTTACAAAAATGATTTTATCATTTGCAGGATATTTTGTCAACAAATAAAAATGCTTGACAAATATGGTATAATTAGAAAAAGGAGGTTAAAAATATGAAAGTGATACTGAACCCCGATGAAGAAATTGTGAGGACTGTAAAAGAAGGTCTTGAAAAAACGGGCGGATACTGTCCTTGCAGGATCGAGAGAACCAAAGATACAAAGTGTGTTTGCAAAGAATTCAGAGAACAGATTGAAAACCCCGATTTTGAAGGATTTTGCCATTGTATGCTATATTATAAACAAAAATAAAAAAGGAGTAAAAAATTATGGCTGAGATTACACTTACAAAGGATAATTTTGAAAAGGAGGTTTTGCAGTCCGACAAGGCTGTTCTTGTGGACTTCTGGGCTTCGTGGTGCGGACCGTGCAAGATGCTCGCCCCCGTTATTGAAGAAATTGCAGAGGAATATTCGGATAAAATCAAGGTCGGTAAGGTAAATGTCGACGATGAGCCTTCTCTTGCGGCAAAATACGGCATTATGAGTATTCCGACAGTTATGCTTTTCAAAAACGGAAAGGTAGAGAAAACCTCTGTCGGATATGTTCCGAAAGAAAAGCTTGTTGAGCTTTTTAAATAAATCATCGCAAAGGGCTGAAAAAAATGATACTCGGAAATCTTGAACCGTCAAGAGTGTTCTATTATTTCGAGCAGATTTCGGACATACCGAGAGGCTCGGGCAACACGACGGGAATAAGAAATTATCTTGTTGACTTTGCAAAGGAACATAAGCTGTACTGCATTACCGACAAGGCTGGAAATGTTCTCATAAAAAAGCCTGCTTTCAGGGGATACGAAAAGGCTGACGGAGTTATACTTCAAGGTCATATGGATATGGTGTGCATAAGCAAGGCAGGAAAGAAAATCGATTTTGAGAACGAGGGTATAACTGTTTGTACGGACGGCGAAAAAATATGGGCTGACGGGACATCTCTCGGTGCCGACAACGGAATAGCCATAGCATACATTCTTGCGATACTTGAAGCAAGTGACATTCCTCACCCTGCTATTGAGGCTCTTATCACCT
>CALZLD010000096.1 GCA_945788225.1 uncultured Clostridia bacterium | reverse complement strand
GGCTATGAAAGAAAAAATATGTATAAAATAATTACAGAAGCAGGGTATAATATAGAATTTCAGATCAAGGAAGTTGAAAATATTTATCTGAATTGATAATGTCGGTTATAATATAGTAAGGAATTAAAAATATGGATTGTATCGAAACTGCCATTAAAAACGGAGAAAATAAAAGCAAATATACAAAATATAATGCACAGACATGGGATGATTTCAATGAATGTGCAAATGGAAAAAAGATTGTATTATGGGGATTGGGAAAGCTTTCATATCTTATCGGTAATAGAGTTTGTTCAAAGTATTATATTTCATATGCAATCGATTCTGATGAGAATAAAAATGGTTTTAAACTCAATACTTTCTTTGATTTTGCCGAATACAACAGAAATGATATTAATGTTAATACTCCGGATATTCTAGATGATATTGATAATAAAGATGATTATATATTTTTAATCAGCAGTATAAGATATCATGAAGAAATATCTGAATTTCTGTTAAACAAAGGGTTCCGTAATTTATATATCAGCGTTATTATGGAAGCCAATCAATATTTGAAAGACAACAGCACAAAAAACAGCAGCTTTGAAGGTCTTATCGACGAGCTTATGAATGTTCCGGTCTGCAATAACAAGGTATTATTTACAAATGCCGGAATAAAGACCGATTATGGACATAATAAGTATATTTGCAATAAACTGTTAATGCTTCGTGACGATCTTGATATAGTGATTATAGTTAACGACCTGAATACCAAAGTGCCGCATGGAGTAAGAAAAGTCTTTAAGGCTGATCTGCCGAAGTTTTATTATGAAGTTGAAACTGCCAGAGTTGTCATTTTTGATTATAGCCTTGAATCTGTGATCAGAAAAAGAAAAGGACAATATTTCATAAATGTTAAACACTGGGCGTCAGTTACATTAAAAAGTTTTGGTATAAGTCTTGCAAAATATCAAAAAGACTTTACAGGTTTGGAAAATTTAATGATAAATAGTGAGAATACCGACTACATAATCGGTGGCGGTAGCTTTGATGAAGAAACATGTCGTGAAAATTTTGCGTTCAAGGGCGAATTTCTTCATTTCGGTTCGCCGCGATCTGATGTTTTGTTTGATAATAAACATTGTATAGATGCTTTTTCTGAATATTACAACATTACAGATAACAAATATAAATACCTGTTATATGCACCCACATTCAGATTAGTTGATAATAGAAGCACCGCTTATAATGATTTGGATTTTCAACTGGTGCGCGATGCTCTTGAGAAATCTTTTGGCGGAGACTGGAAGATAATACTCAGACTTCATCCCAATGTGGCGGCAGAAAGTAAAAATATAAACAAAGCAGACTATATCATAGACGCTTCGGATTACCCCGACAGTCAGGAACTTGTAGCAATTTCAGATGCTATGATAACCGATTATTCAAGCATAATGTTTGAGCCCGCCTTTGTTCACAAGCCTGTTTTTCTTTTTGCCCCTGACAGATATGAATATATAAACGGCGAGCGTGAGCTCCTCATAGACTACGACGCTCTCCCTTTCACCATATCTGAAACTAACGAGCAACTTGCCAAAAGTATTATTTGTTTCGATAATGAACTGTATGTAAAGAATGTCGATGCTTTTATGGATAAATACGATGTTCACGAGGACGGTCATGCCGGTGAGCGTGCGGCTCGGTTTATTTCAGGACTGATTGACGGAAAGGAATAAAACTATGAGTACAATAAGCGTTGTAGTCCCCGTTTACAATATTGAACTCTATATCAAAAAATGCATTGACAGTATAATCTGTCAGACATATTCTGATATTGATATAATTCTTGTTGATGATGGTTCGACAGACAATTCAGGTATAATATGCGACAAATATGCCGAAACAGACAGACGGATTACGGTTATCCATAAAGCCAACGGGGGACATAACAGCGCCAGAAAAGCAGGTTTAACCGTTAGCACGGGAGAGTATATCTGTTTCATCGACAGTGATGATTGGGTAGAACCCAATATGATTGAAGAAATGGCAGAAAATATTGTTTCTACAGGTGCTGATTTCGTCCATACAGGAACTATTCTGGAAGAAAACGGCAAAATAACAGTTGATTGCAGATTTACCGAAAAAGTTGTTGACAACCCGAGAAATAACACACAAATCTGGAAAGAGCTATTTAATATTGATGAAAGCAATTACATTAACAGGGGCCTTGCAAGAAAACTTTTCAGAAGAGAGTTAATCGAAAAATGCTATTCAAAAACCCCTGACAATATTGCATACGGAGAGGATTTTGTAACTACATCAAGATGCCTTATTGAATGTAACAGAGTTTCTTTTCTGAAAAAAGCATATTATCATTATTGTATTCGGAGCGGCTCTATAACCAAAACAGCCGGTGTTGAGCGTATATATATGTCGGCACTTCAGTTTGAAGAACTCAGAAAAATGTTCATAGAATATAATATGTATGAGTATATAGGTGATTTATTGGAAATCTCCTGCGTTAAGGAAACTATTGCTACTGCTATGCTGAGTAATCATATAAGCTGCAATGTTCCTGTTTATTCATTCCCCGAAATTGAACTGTTGAAAAACAAAAAAATTGCTATATACGGAGCAGGCAGGGTTGGCTATTCATATTTTAAGCAGTTACAATCCCATTCAAATATAGATATTATTGATGTTGTGGATAGGAATTTCAGGTCATATAATTACGATGAATTTAAGGTCAACAGCATCGAACATCTGATGCAAATTGATTACGACATTATTGTTGTTGCAATCAACAATGAACAGACAGCACATCAGGTCACCGAAAGTCTTATAGCATTAGGAATTGACAGAGAAAAGATAATTTGGAAGAAACCGAGTTATTTATTTAATTTCAGATAGTGTGTGTACTTGTATTTTCGTATGTGGATTTAATAGAAATATCATATATGGTCTGATTACGAAGCTTACAGATTCGGAGAGTACAGGTATTACGATATTGATAAGACAGTTGAGGTTGCACTCAGAATAGCAAACAATACTATAAATATTCAAACAAGCGGGGTGTTCAAATGTCAGCTTCATTAGTTATTCTTGCAGCAGGTCTCGGCGCTCGTTTTAAAGACGGAATAAAGCAGCTTACACCGGTAGGAAAAAATGGTGAACTTCTGATTGAATATTCTGTTTATGATGCATTAAGCGTTGGATTTGACGAGGTTATTTTCATTATCCGAAAAGAAATAGAACAGCAGTTCAAAGAGCTTATAGGCGATAAAATTTCCAAAAAAACAAAAGTTACATACTGTTATCAGAGTGTTTCCGATTTGCCCTCAGGTTATTCTGCTCCCGAAAACAGAACAAAGCCCTGGGGAACAGTCCACGCAGTTTTGTCTGCGGCTGATTTCATTCACCGGCCGTTTCTTATCATAAATGCCGACGATTTTTATGGCAAAACGGCATATAAAAACGTCTTTGAATACATTACTTCGCCCGACAGAAAAAGCGGTGAGCAATGTATGAGCGGTTTTGTCCTCAAAAATACACTCAGTTCAAGGGGAGCTGTTACAAGAGGGATTTGTTCTGCCGATACATCCGATAATCTCACATCTGTTACAGAAACTTATAGGACAAGCAGACATCCCGACGGAATTGTTCGCGGAGAACAGAACGGTATTGTTACCGATATTGACGATGAAAGCGTCGCTTCGATGAATATGTGGGGTTGCGGACAAGATATCATTCCTTTGTTCAGACAATGCTTTGAAAAATTTTTAGATAACGCAAAGAATAATAATACTATTGAAACAGCCGAATATGCCTTACCGATTGCTGTCGATGAGCTTATAAAGGCAGGGCAGATATCGGTGAAAGTGTTAAAAACCAATGACCGCTGGTTTGGAATGACATATAAAGAAGACTGTTACGATGTTATAGACGCCTTTTCCGATATGATAGCAAGAGGAGAGTACCCCGAACAATTATTTGACTGATTTTTGCTCAGTAAAAAAGCGCAGAAGATTTTTTCTTCTGCGCTTTTTCTGTAATGTTATTTAAGTGCTGTGCTGTTATTCAGTATCGTCGTGCTGTAAATAAACAGAATATCATCGCCGTCCTTGAACTCGACAAGATTTCCCACCATACCGTTCTGAACATACCTTATGTCCACAAGCGTGATTTTTGAATATCCGTCAATCAATAGGGGAGTGAGACTGCTACCGAACGAGTCCCTGAAAACAACGAGTTCTCGGTCTGTTTTCGCTTTCGGATTTTCAATGATGATAAGCGGGTCCGCGCCCGAAAGAAAGAACTCATAAGGGTCCTTGCTTACCGCCTTTTCAAAGTTGTAGACACTCGTTTGTTGCGGAGCACCCGTTGCATAGCTTGTCACAACGCAGTTTTCTATCACATCATTCGTGAGATACTTTATTCTGTCGGGTTTTACAGGCAAGGCAAGCTGACCGTAATAAACGCCGTAAAAATCATTTTCAAGCTCTCTCGTTTCGTATGACGAGTTGAACTCTGCGCCCATCTCAGAGCATAACCTTTCTGCAACATCAAGAATTTTTTCCTGCCTCCAATGAGTGTCCGTGCGGTAAAAATCCTCGACATCAAGCAAATCCGAAATATCGATATATTCCATAAACTTATTCTTTTCCTGCATTTTTTCGGCGATTTCCTCATAGTCCACAGAAAGCCTTACTCCGTCTTGCGAAAGATAGAAATTTTTATCGGGAACAACCGTGAGATAGATATTCACATCCTTGTCCGCAAAATTGTTTTCATACAGAGCATTGAACTTTTGCGACGCATAATCGAGCATATCTTCATTCAGCGGATATTCCTTTTTGGATATTACACCGTTTTGCATATAAAGCCCGTTGTTGTCGCGCTTGTTAAAGACAAACAGCTCGTTTGCGGACTTTATTCCTCTTATCCCGTCGCGCATAGGAAACTGGTCCATAGCATAGGTTTCAAAGTCGGACATAAACTTTCCGCTTAAAATCGTTTCTGTCGATATTTTCGGCATCTTTGCAAGAACTCTTCTTTCGCTGTCTGAGTAGAAATTGTCTTTTTTCAGTATGCAGAATAAAGATACCGCAAAGAGAAATACCGCCATAACCGACACAACAACAATTTTTCTTGTCTTTTCTTTCATAGCGATACCTCCTTAAAATCTGAAATATAAAAACGGGTTGAACGAGCCGTCAACAAGATAAGCGGTCGAAACAAGCGTCAGCGCCACAAGAACAACAGGCTCCAAAACGCTTATAACGGCACTTCCTGTCTTTGTATTCTCTATTTTTGAAAGAGCAATCTTCGGCAATGGAGTAGAGCCTATTATTCCTATTATGAGAATAACCGCAAAACTGCAAAGATAATATATCTGCTCGTGAGAAATTATCGGCAGACCGCCCATAAAGAACATTCCCGAAAGACAGGTTATTGCGTCCGCAAAGTTATCCGAGCCGAATATCACAAAGCTTATCGTCACTAAGATAATGACATAAATGTGATTTAAGACCTTCATCTTTTTGAGCTTTTCTAAAAGGAATAGCTTTTCGATAACGAGCAGAACTCCGAAGAAAAGTCCCCATATAATAAAGTTCCACGCCGCGCCGTGCCAGAAACCCGTCAACAGCCACACGATGAATATATTCACAAACCATCTCGGCTTTGAACATCTGTTTCCGCCAAGGGGAATGTATACATAATCTCTGAACCAAGTCCCCAGGGAAATATGCCATCTCCGCCAGAACTCCGTGATACTGCCCGAAATAAACGGGTGCCTGAAATTATCGCAAAGCTCAAACCCGAATATCCGCCCTAAGCCTATCGCCATATCGCTGTAACCCGAAAAGTCAAAATACACCTGCATAGCATAAGCTATTGCATACATCCAACAAAAAAGCACCGAGCTTTCCGTTCTTCCAAAATAAGCGTTGCAAAGCTCTCCCAAGGAGTTTGCTATAAGCACCTTTTTTGCAAGACCTATAACAAATACCCTGATACCCGAATAAACCTTTTCAAGATTATGCGTTCTCTCGTCAAGCTGTTTTGCAATGTCCGAATATCTCACGATAGGACCTGCAATAAGCTGCGGAAACAGCGAAACATAAAGCGCAAGGTTTACAAAATTCTTCTGAGCCTTTGCGTCGTCTCTGTAAACATCAATGACATAGCTTAAAATCTGAAAGGTATAAAAGCTTATTCCGACGGGTAACGCAAGCTTTAACAGCTCTATGGAAAGTCCCGTTGCCGCATTGAAGTTTGAGATGAAAAAGTCCGCATATTTAAAATAGACAAGGCACCCTATAAATACCGCAGATGATAC
>CALZLD010000095.1 GCA_945788225.1 uncultured Clostridia bacterium | reverse complement strand
GCAGAGAAATTGTCAAGCATTTATGTCACCCCATTTTACACATAAATTTTGCAAAGTCTGTTCTTGTTTCGTCCGAATAAGAACGGCTTATGGGAATTTCTGTATCGTCCGTGAGGATGTATTTGTCGCGGTAAAGCTCTTTTATGTATTCCATATTCACAATAAAGCTGTTATGACATCTTGAAAATCCCGAACCTTTAAGAATGTCATAAAGCTTATCAAGATTTTCTTTGACAGTAATATTTTCATCCTTTAAAAAAATATCGGTCGTTCTCATATTTCTCTCGCAGTATTTTATATCGCATACGCGAATAACAGTCTCTTTTCCTCTGAACGATAATGTTATAAAATCGTCGCGGTGTTTTTCAATCTCGGTCACAGCCTTTTCAACAGCTTTCGGCAACGAGCTTTTCATATCGTTTTTTATAACAAAATATGAATGGTCGGTCTGATAAACCGCCGTTGCATATTCAATATAGTTTGTCAGAAAAATTATTCTGCATTCGGGGCATACGGAATTAAGCTCCGACGCAAGCTCTATACCGTTCTTTCCCGACATTTCAATGTCAAGCACGGCAATATCGAACAGATTGTTCTTTCCGATAAGAGCGACAGCCTCCTCTGCGCTTTTTACGGGGAAGACGATATGGTTTCTCTCTCCCATTACTTCTTTTATATAATTTTCACATTCGCCCAGAAAAACAGAATTATCATCGCAGATAAGTATTTTATACATAAATTCAACTCCAAAAGCATAAATACAATGAAAATTATACAATAATATTGTGAAAAAGTCAACAAAGTATCTTTCTTGACATTTTTTGTCCGTTGGGTTAAAATATGCATAAGAAACGCTTTTTTGTGAGCATTTGCAGGGATTTTCAAGCATAGAATGTCTTGAAAATATTTTTGCGGAGTGATTTTATGAAAAAGCCTTTCCATTACACAAAACCCGTATGCGTTATGCTTTCAGTTGTTCTTTGCTATGTAGTTGTCTATTACACTCTTGGCAATATTGAAATGACCGTTCCGACCTCGCTTACATATCCCGACGAGGATTTTTACATCGTTCTTGATGCAGGCCACGGCGGAATGGACGGCGGTTGTTCAACGGCGGACGGCGTCCCCGAAAAGGGAATTAATTTAGCCGTTATGAACGAAGTTGCCGAGCTTTGCCGTCTTTACGGATATAATGTGGAGGTGACAAGGGACGGCGATATTTCCGTTCACGATAAGGGAGTAGAGGGTATCCGCGCGCAGAAGGAGTCTGATATGAAAAACAGGCTCGACCTTTTCAACAAGCACACAAACGCGGTATGTATCTCTATTCATCAGAACAATTTTACCGACCCTAAATACAGCGGAGCGCAGATGTTCTATTCGGATAACAATCCCGAAAGCGAGCGTCTTGCGCGAATAATGCAGGGGCAGTTTGTAAAAAATCTTCAGCCCGAAAACACAAGGGAGATAAAGCTTTGTCACGAAGAACTCTATCTCTGCTACTATTCCCAAAACCCGACCGTTATGGTCGAATGTGGATTTCTTTCAAATCCCGACGAGGCTGAAAAACTGAAAAATCCCATATATCAGAAAGAAGTTGCCTTTACTATTTTTTCGGGCATAAATGAATATATAGAAGGAAAAAGAGGATAAAATATGGCAGGAAAGTCAAAAACGGTTTTCGTCTGCGCCGAGTGCGGATACGAAAGCTCAAAGTGGAACGGCAGATGTCCGTCCTGCAACGAATGGAACACCTTTGAGGAAATTGAGCTTAAACCGACGGTGAAATCGGGCGCAAGAAAGCCTGTTTCCGTTGCGGATAAAATCGAGGAACTGTCACAAATAGACATCGACGGCGACATCAGATACCCGACGGGCAGTAAAGAGCTTGACAGAGTTCTGGGCGGAGGACTTGTCAAGGGGAGCCTTGTTCTTTTAGGAGGAGAGCCGGGGATAGGAAAATCCACCCTTTTGTTGCAGATATGCGAATTTTTCGGTTCAGACCACACCATTCTCTATGTATCGGGAGAGGAAAGTGTAAGACAGATTAAGATAAGAGCTCAAAGGCTTGGCGTTAAGACCGAAAACCTCTATCTTCTTTCTGTGACGGACGCCGAGGCGGTGTGCGACACAATTTCCGCCGAAAAGCCTGAAATAGTAATTATCGACTCAATTCAGACAATGGGCATTGCCTCATTGCCGTCAAGCCCCGGAAGTATCACGCAGGTGAGAGAATGTACAAACCTTTTTATGCACACGGCTAAAAACGAGGAAATCCCCATAATTATCGTCGGTCATGTCAACAAGGACGGCGCAATCGCAGGACCGAAGGTAATGGAGCATATCGTTGACGCGGTGCTTCATTTTGAGGGCGACAGAAATCTTTCCTACCGAATTTTAAGGGCAGTCAAGAACCGTTACGGCTCGACAAACGAAATCGGCGTTTTTGAAATGCTTGACAACGGACTTTGCGAGGTCGAAAATCCGTCGCAGATGCTTCTTTCGGGCAGACCGCTTGATGTTTCGGGAATATGCGTTGCTTGCGTTATGGAAGGTTCGCGCCCCGTTCTTGCCGAGGTGCAGGCGCTTTCTGTAAAAAGCGGATTTTCTTCTCCGAGAAGAACGGCGACAGGCTTTGATTTTTCAAGGCTTTCCATTATCCTTGCCGTGCTTGAAAAAAGAGTGGGACTTTTCTTTGGCACTCTGGATGTATTTATAAATGTTGTGGGTGGACTTCGTCTTGAAGAGCCTGCCGCAGATTTGCCCGTTGCTTTGGCTCTTTATTCGGGAATTATCGACAAACCCCTTGACAATTCTCTTATCGCGATAGGAGAAATAGGTCTTGGAGGAGAGATAAGGAGCGTTTCGCACATAAACCAGCGAATAGCCGAGGCGGAGCGTCTGGGCTTTACCAAGTGCATAATCCCAAAAAGCTGTGAAAAGCATATCGACAAGAAAAAATACACCATTGAGATTGTCGGGGTATCCGATTTAAAGCAAGCCTTTGATAAAATACAGTAAAATATTACAGTTCGTCGGAAAATTCTTTCGGCGGACTGTTTTTTTCTTCAAAATACCAGCAGGAGTTGTTTCCGATATAGATTATCGCGGGATTTTTTAGATGACAGTATCCGTTTTCCTGATATTTGCAGTTTTCGGAGCAACAGATGAAGTTCATTTTAAAACACCTCTTTTGCAATAGCTTTAACAAAGTCTGCAAAAAATATTCTTTGAAAAAAACTTATATTCGCAAAAAAAGCTGTCAATAATACTTACTGAAAAAAAGAGTTTCAAAGGAGATTTTTTGCAATGAAAAAAACGGTAATTCTTCTGTGTGCGTTTGCTCTGTCGGCATGCGCCGCTGTTTTGTCCCCTTTAATGTGGAAAAATTCTTTGCCCAAGGGCAGTATAACCGAGATGAAAACGATAAGCTATTCCGATTATGTTTCAGCCTCGGGCGAGCTTTCTGTGATAAACGAAAAAGGCTATGTCACGGCGCTTATCCCCGAGGGTTATATATATAAGGTAAAAGAGGGGCAAAGGGTAAATGTAACGGGCAACGCGTTTCCCGATATGTTCTATGAGGCGACTGTCAAGAGCATATCCGATACGGCTATAAAGAACGCAACAGGCTCGGTTTTTGTCCCCGTGGATATTGAGCTTGTGAGCACCGACGACAATATCCGTTCGGGTTACAGCGTCAAGGTAAAGATTTTTACGGGCGATGAAAAGGACATATCCGTTATCCCTTATGAAGCTATCAAGGCGGACGAAAACGGCAACGAGTTTGTATATGTTTTCAATAGCGGAGTGGCGGTGAGAAAGGACATCGAAACAGGCCTTGAAACCTATGACGGAGTTGAGGTGAAAAACGGGATAACAGAGGACGACAGAGTGATTTACAGCGAAGAAAAAATCGAAGACGGCTCCTATATCGTTATTTCGGAGTGAGGTGCAAAGGCTTGTTTGAATGTATAAAGCAGAGTATGCGCGTGATAAGAAAAAGCAGGTTGAAAGCTTTTCTCACTGTGGGAGGAATAGCAATAGGCGTCAGTGCAGTTGTGATAATCTCCTCGATAGGCGAGATGGGAAAGACGGCGGTTGACAGACAGCTCACAAATATGGGTATGGACAGCTTTGTTGTTACGGGAACGGCAAATAATTTTGACGGCTTGTGGGAAAAAGACCTTGAAGTATTAAAAACTGTCCCCAATGTAAGAAACGCAATGCCTTTGATGAACTACTTTACCTCTATTACTGCAAGAGGAGAAGAAAGCGCCGCTATGGTGTGGGGCGTCAACGAGGACGCAAACGATGTGATAGAACTTGTCGCCAAAAGCGGAAGACTGATAAACAAGGGCGATGTTCTTTCGGGCAGAAGAGTGTGCGTTGTGGACGAGCAGATAGCTCTTGACAGATACAAAAGGGACAATATCATCGGCAAGGAGATAGACATAGTAATAGACGGCAGAGAGGAAAGCTTTGAGGTGATAGGCGTTGTCAGCAACGGCGTAAATATTTTGCAGAATATGTTCGGCGACCTTGTCCCGTCCTTTGTCTATGTGCCATACACTACTCTTGCGGACGAAACAAGCAACCGATATTTCACTCAGATAGCGGTAAAGCTCTATGACGAAAGCGACTCCGACTCGGTATCAAACGCTCTTTCACACGCGGTACTCTGTTCAAGGGACGAAAAGATTGAAATACGGGTTGAAAATCTTTTAAAACAAAAGTCCCAGATGAACGAAATTGCCGATATAAGCGCAAAGGCTCTCGGCATTATTGCAGGAATTTCTCTTGTTGTTTCGGGACTTTCGGTTATGACCGTAATGCTTGTTTCCGTCAAGGAGCGCACAAGAGAAATAGGCATAAAAAAGTCCATAGGAGCAAAAAGCGAGGATATTCTTTTTGAGTTTCTGACAGAGGCGGTGCTAATTACCCTAATAGGCGGAATAAGCGGTGCGGTGATAGGTACAGCGGTTTCTTATATAGCGGGAATGATGGTCGGTCTGCCGTCTTTTATGGGAATAAAGGGAATTCTGGGAGTGATAATGTTCACGATATTAGTCGGCGCGGTTTTCGGAGCATACCCTGCCTATAAAGCGTCAACCTTAAGCCCCGTTGTTGCTCTGCGCTCTGAATAGAAAAAGCCCCCTTACAAGAGGGCTGCATTTTAATGCAGTTCTTTGCAAGGGAGCGTTGTTCAGGTAGTTAGCATCCGCATCCGCAGTTGTTTTCGCAGCAGCAGTTGTTGTTATTGTTGTTATTGCCGTTGCAGCAGCAAGGATTGCAGCAGCAACCGTTGTTAAAGCTGCCCCAGCCACCGCCGAGAACGATAATGATGAGAATGATAATCCACCAGCTATTTCCGCCAAATCCACAGTTCATAAATCAGATACACTCCTTCTTTAAAATGTATTAAAACGAATTTTACGGAATTTAACTTCCGCTGTGATAAATCACTTTCGTTTTATAGTACATTGTATGGAAACAGGCAAAATGTGTTACAGAAAAAATATATTACCGCTTTCGACAGTCATTTTACCGTCTGCGGAGTAAAATAACAGTAGTATATTAAAATTAAGGGGGTAGCTTTGAAGTGTACCGTTATGACGATTTTACAAGGCTTGCTAATATTTCCTTGAAAAAAGCCTTTGATATTGCAGGAGATTTCGGTCATACCTATATAGGAAGCGAGCATATTCTTCTCGGAATATCCTCAGAGGGAACGGCAAAGGTGATACTCCGCTCGGCAGGGCTGACGGAAGAAAAGATAAAGAACAAAATAGAGGAGCTTGTGGGAAGAGGGCTTAAAACAAAGCTTTCACCCGACTGCCTTACTCCCACATCGGGCAGAATTCTTGACGAGGCGGTGAATATCGCTGAAGAAACGGGCGCGCGCTTAGCAGGAACCGAGCATATCCTTATGGCGATATTAAAAGAAAAAGGCTCCTCCGCATACGGTATAATAAAAGACCTGGGCGGAGGTATTCCCAAAATGTATTCCGATTGTGCCGACGCTTTTGCCGCCGACGATTCATCCTCACGGACAGCGATAAAGCTCCCTAACCTTTGCAAATTCGGCAAGGATATGAATGTATTGGCGGCAAAGAACAAGTGCGACCCCGTTTTTGCAAGAGATAAGGAAATAGAGCGCGTTATGCAGATATTATCGAGAAGAACAAAGAACAACCCTTGCCTTGTGGGAGAGGCGGGAGTAGGAAAAACAGCGATAGCCGAGGGAATAGCAAGACTTCTTGCAAGAAATAATGTCCCCGATATTTTAAAGGGCAAGCACCTTTTTTCGCTTGATATACCATCTATGGTAGCAGGGGCAAAGTACAGAGGTGATTTTGAAGAACGCATAAAAAGCTGTATCGA
>CALZLD010000094.1 GCA_945788225.1 uncultured Clostridia bacterium | reverse complement strand
CTTCGTTTATAGAATTTATCTGCTCAATATTCTTATTCATCTCGGCGCTGAGCTTTTGCAGTTCATCGGCGAGATTTGCAATGTTATCAACGATAGATATATTTTGCTTTGAGTTTGTAAGAATATCGTTTGCGTGGGCAATAACGGAGTCAAGCTCCGAGTTGAGCGAGGTCGTCAGTTCGTTTATTTCAAGGTTTGCTCTTGTAATGCTATCGCTCTGAGCCTTGACTTCCTTTGCTTCCTCGATATTTGTCTTCAAGACATACTGATGACAGTTTTTCGGGGAGTTGAGCCCTCTTGCGACAGCCTCTGCCATATCGGCGCAAGAACGGTATCCGCAAGCCTGACAGTCAAATTTTTTCTCAGCGTCTGTATATTTTTTAAGACTTGCAAAAGCGTTTTCAACATCTGCTCTTGAAATATTTCCGCCGTCAATGCTCTTTGGAGTGTATTTTCTCAGAAAGTCCTCAAGCTTTAAGGTTGAGTTGAAATTCTTGTACTGTTTACTGCCCGTAAGCTTGCTTATCTGCTTGTTCTGTCTGCCGAACGAGTCACGGCGGACGCCCGAAATTATCTTGTTTATCTCAAAGAAGTTGTGTCCCGTGGGAACGCCCGGACCGACAGTACAGCCCAGTTCGCAGGAAAGGACATCGAAAACATCAGGTCTTGCGCTTTCGGGAGTGTGCAGATATTCGTCAAGCTCGTTATAGACCTTTGGCACTCCCTCGGAATTTATTACTGTAAGGTCGGGGTTCATCGCAAGCAGGCACTCTTTAAGTCCGCCGGGAATGGGATAAATCGCTCCGCTGTAAGAGGGAAGCCCGTCAAACTCAAAGTTGTCCCCTGAAAGCTTGATTTTATTCTCTTTTATGTACCTTTCAAGCTCCGAGAAAGTGACATTGTATTTGACAAGTCCCGTATCCTCAAACTCGGTCTTCTTTGCAATACAGGGGGAAAGAATAGCAATGGGGTTATTGTCGCCCACATATTTTTTGATATACACCGCACCGCAGAGCATAGGGCTGTGAACGGGCGAAAGATAAGGGATAAGCTCGTGCTTATATTTTAGCGTGCTTATATTTTAGTATGTAATCTGTAAGAGCGGCACAGGGCTGTGAGATTATCTTGCCGACCTTCTTTTCCTCGACGGCTTTAAGGTGCATATATGTGCAGATATCCGCGCCGAAAGAAACATCGTAGATTTTCTGCGCTCCCGATTTTCTTATGAAAGAAAGAACCTGCTGCCAGTTCTTTTCAAACGCGACCTTGACTGCCGGTGCAACAAGAACGATTATCTTTTTGCCTTTTGAAAGGTCGTCAAAAAAGGTTTTAGTGTCGTCGTCGTAATATCTTGCGCCGTGAGAGCAAGCCTTTGTGCAGGCTCCGCAACGGATGCAGTTCTTTTCATTTATTGAAATAACGGTTTTCCGTTTATCTCCTGCGACATATTAGCCTCGTTGACGGGGCAGGCTCTTACGCAGGCGTTACAGCCAACGCATTTATCAGGTTCTATTCTTATCATAGTTCTATCTCCTGTCGTATTTTATTTTCTGTGCTTCTCAAAAAATTCAATGCTAAGGGGATACAGCATTTTAAACATTTATTTCTGCTGTTTCATTCAGAATATCTTTGTTCGCTTCAAGAATGGGGTTGATAAGCTCGGTTAAGAATTCGTCAACCTGCTCGGCGCTTCTTCCGATAAAGAGTTCGGGCTTCATAATAGAGTCCATTTCCTCTTTTGTAATCATAAACATAGGGTCGTTGACGATAAGCTCGCAAAGGTTGTTGTCAAGACCTTCGCTCTTTACTCTTGCGCCCGCCTGCATAGAATACTGACGGATTTTTTCGTGAAGCTCCTGACGGTCTCCGCCTTTTTTAACTGCTTCCATCATAATGTTTTCTGTTGCCATAAAGGGAAGCTCGTTCATAACGCGGCGTTCAATCATCTTATCGTATACAACAAGTCCGCCCGTGACATTTATCATAATGTTGAGAATAGCGTCAACTCCCAAAAAAGCCTCTGCAACGGAAATTCTCTTGTTAGCCGAGTCGTCAAGGGTTCTTTCAAACCACTGTGTGCCCGATGTGAATGCAGGGTTCAAGGTGTCCACCATAACATATCTTGCAAGAGAGGTTATTCTCTCGCTTCTCATCGGGTTTCTCTTATAAGCCATTGCAGACGAGCCTATCTGCGTTTTCTCGAAAGGCTCTTCCATCTCTTTAAAGGACTGCAAAAGGCGCATATCGTTTGAGAATTTCATAGCCGACGCGGCAATCGCTCCGAGAGTGGAAACTATTCCTGTGTCAACCTTTCTTGAATAGGTTTGTCCCGAAACGGGAACAACGCTGTCAAAGCCCATTTCTTCGGCGATAAGGCTTTCAAGCTTCTTTATCTTTTCGGAGTCGCCGCCAAAAAGCTCAACAAATGAAGCCTGAGTGCCCGTTGTGCCCTTTGAGCCTAAGAGTTTAAGGGATTTAAGGCGGTATTCAAGCTCGTCAAGGTCCATTAAAAGCTCGTTCATCCAGAGCGTCGCTCTTTTGCCCACGGTTGTGAGCTGTGCAGGCTGACAGTGAGTGTAAGCAAGGCAGGGCTGTGATTTATGCTCGTCCGCGAACTTTGCAAGCTGAGCAAGGACATTGATAAGTTTTCTTCTTACTACACGCAAAGCGTCACGCATAATGATGACATCGGTGTTGTCGCCCACATAGCAGGAAGTAGCTCCCAGGTGGATAATTCCCTTTGCCTTGGGGCAACAAGCGCCGTAGGTGTGAACATGCGCCATAACATCGTGGCGGACGAGTTTTTCTTCCTTTGCCGCCATTTCGTAGTCTATATTTTCAATGTTGGCTTCAAGCTCGTCGACCTGCTCTTGTGTTATGGGCAGACCGAGTTTCATTTCCGCTCTTGCAAGGGCAACCCAGAGCCTTCTCCATGTGGTGAATTTTTTATCTGCCGAGAAGATATACTGCATCTCTTTGCTTGCGTATCTTGTGCAGAACGGACTTTCGTAGCTGTTTGTCATATTGTGAAAACTCCTTTTGTGGTGATATATAGATTTATTATACCACACAAAAGGGGGTTTTACAATAGTCTTTGTCGAATCAGAGGGGTAAAAGTCCAAAATATTCGGCATTTTTGCCAAGGTCGTTCTGGATTTCAAGCAAGCGGTTATATTTTGCCGTTCTTTCTGTTCGGCACGGAGCGCCCGTCTTGATAAAGCCTGCTCCCGTGGCAACGGCGATGTCCGCTATTGTGGTATCCTCGGTTTCTCCCGAACGGTGAGAGATAATCGCGGTCATTTTGTTATGCTGAGCCATCTCGATAGCGTTCAGGGTTTCGGTCAGCGTGCCTATCTGATTGGGTTTTATCAGCACTGCGTTTGCGGCGGACTTTTCTATGCCCTCTTTTATTCTCTTTGTATTGGTGACGAATAAATCGTCCCCCACAAGCCGTATTCTGCCGCCAAGCCTTTCATTAAGAGCGCGCCAGCCACGCCAGTCCTCCTCGCCCAAGCCGTCCTCAATGGAAACAATGGGGTACTTGTTGCAAAGGCGCTCCCAGTAGGAGATAAGCTCTGCGTAGGTGTAAACGGTCTGTCTTTTTGGGAGAGTGTATTTTCCGTTTTCGTCCGCCCATTCGCTTGCGGCGGCGTCTATCGCGATTTTTACGGCGTCAAGCCCGTAGCCTGCCTTGTCTATGGCGGAAAGGATAACCTCTATCGCCTCTTCATCGCTTGAAAGGTTTGGAGCGTATCCTCCCTCGTCGCCGACAGTCGTGGTAAGACCTTCGG
This sequence comes from uncultured Clostridia bacterium, assembly GCA_945788225.1. Lineage (GTDB taxonomy): Bacteria > Bacillota > Clostridia > Oscillospirales > Ruminococcaceae > RGIG4131. The sequence goes on along the minus strand of CALZLD010000094.1, from coordinate 2,725 downwards.
CTTTGAGTATTTTTCCGAGAGAATGATAAATCTCGCACCCCATCTGCAAAGCCTCGGAAAAGCTTTTCGCGCCCACTGGCATTATCATAAATTCCTGAATGTCGATGTTATTCGCCGCGTGGGCTCCGCCGTTTAAAATGTTCATCATAGGAGTGGGAAGCGCCTTTGCAAGAGTTCCGCCGAGATAGCGGTAAAGGGGGAGCTTTCTCGACCTTGCCGCCGCCTTTGCGACAGCGAGAGAAACAGCAAGAATTGCGTTTGCGCCGAGTTTGGACTTATTCTCTGTTCCGTCAAGGCGAATAAGTGCGTCATCAACGGCGGACTGCTCTACTGTTCCAAGTAGCGACAGGGCAGGAGAAATGACCGTATTTATGTTGCTGACGGCGTTTTTAACCCCTTTGTTGAAAAATCTTCCATCGTTGTCGCGAAGCTCGCAAGCCTCAAATTTTCCCGTTGAGGCGCCCGAAGGAACAGCCGCTTTTTCAACAGTTCCGTCGGAGAGCGTGACTGTAGCCATAACTGTGGGAGTTCCGCGGGAGTCAATGATTTCAAGTCCTTGTACCTTTTCGATTTTAAGCATAAAAAATCCTCCATATACTTCTTTTTAGGCAGTATATGGAGTATTATCCGAATTATTCATTTTCAGCGTTTCAGTTTTTGCGCCATACAGTTTATACATTCATTTTCTGGCACAAACACGGCAAATTCCTTTGAGCCGTTCTCTGTAATCTGCAACATTGTGTTTATAAAAATGATGTTATTATCGTTTTTAACCACCGAGGAGGATAAATCCTTGCAGCGTTCGGGAGTGGAAATATCCACAAGCATATGAAGCTGGTCGGAAAGAGCGTTGCAGAACTGCGCAGAAACGATGTTTGTCATCTCAAAGATGACGGATTCGTCCATTTCGTTCAAATCGTCCCACGAGGAGATTTTCTTTTCATAATAGGTTGAAATAACTCTTTCGGCAAACTGCGCAGGAATGATATGAACAAGTTTGCCCGTGATGTCCCCCGATATATTTATGAGCATAGCAAGCGCTCCCCCCGAAAGAACGGTGAGAAGCCGCCTTGCGTCGTCGGATTTTATCACCTTGACATCGGGTATGGAGATGTCTGTTCCCGAATTTATCATTGTCGAAAGCGCTGTGGCGGCGTTGCCCATTCCGATGTCCGTGAGTCCTCGGAGCAGGTCTGTCTGCTCGGCGCTGAGGGTTGTTATTTCAGCCATAATTTCTTCCTTTGAATGAGTATAAATATGAGGTTATCGGAAAGGACGAGCTTTTCATTTCATTCGTATTGTAATTGAAATGAACAGAGTATGTTGCTCGGTGCCGATAAACATTATACCGACACTTCCTAAAACCGATAACCCCGAATTTTTGCAAAAAGCGTTATACGGGTGATTTTGCGATTTCACGCCAGTCAAGGTCGCCCCTTTCAAGAGCGTGGATAAGAGCCTCGGCTGTGGCGATATTTGTTGCAAGCGGAATGTTGTGAACATCACAAAGACGCAGAAGGTCCATTTCGTTGGGTTCGTGCGGCTTGGGTGAAATAGGGTCCCTGAAAAATATAAGAAGGTCTATTTCGTTGCAGGATATACGGGCGGCAATCTGTTCTCCTCCGCCCTGAGTTCCGCTTAAATATTTCTGTATTTCAAGCCCTGTCGCCTGCGCTACCTGTTTGCCAGTTGTGGCAGTGGCGCTGAGGTTGTGACGGCTGAGTATTCCGCAGTATGCTATACAAAACTGCACAAGCAGTTCTTTTTTTGAATCGTGCGCTATAAGAGCGATATTCATGACAAGTCAGTCCTTTCGGTTAAGCTAGCCCTATTTTCTCTCTCAAAATTAAACTATCTTTACTGTAAGAGGAACATCCTCGCCCTTGATTCTTCTTGTGATAGCGTCAAAAGCGTGGAACGCTTCGGACTGCGACGGGATAGGTATTCCTTTACCTGTGGAAATTGTGACATTATCATCGTCGGGGATAACGCCGAGAAGCTGAACGCCGACGGTGTCGATAATCTCGTCAAGGTCCGAAACAAGCTGTTCGCCGAAAATCTTTCTGTTCATCTTGTTGATGATAAGGCGCTGTTTCTTGTTCTGTCTCTTGTAGAATTCGTCGGACATGGTTCTACCGTCACGGACGCAGATAGGGTCGGGCGTTGTGACGATGAGGATAAGGTCGGAGTTTGCGACGATATCGAAAACGCTTTCGCTGATGCCCGCAGAAGTGTCGATGATGATGTAATCGTAATATTTTCTCATAGCTTCGCAGATTTCTTTTATCTGGTCGGCGTCAACCGTTGCATAAGGGTCCTCAGGCGCGCAGACGATAGAAAGATTGCTTGCCATCTTTATCTGTGTGGAGGCGGCGTAAATATCGCATTTGCCCGCAAGAACATCGCCGAGGTCATGCTCTATGATATCTTTAACGCCGAGCATAATGTCAAGGCATCTCAGACCGAAGTCAAGCTCGATGATAAGGGTTCTGCTTCCCTGCTTTGCAAGGGCATAGCCCATTCCGGAACATATTGAAGATTTGCCTGTTCCCCCTTTACCGGAGGTTACGGCGATAACAGTAGCCATGGAAATTGCTCCTTTCAAGCGCGCGCCAAATGCGACAACGCATAATGTACCATATACTATTTTACCACAAAATCAGTATTTGTCAAAGCAAAATAAAGTCACAAAATAAAAATTGTAAACTTAGCAATATTTTTTCAG
>CALZLD010000093.1 GCA_945788225.1 uncultured Clostridia bacterium | reverse complement strand
CCCAAGAGGAGCTTCACATAAAAGACCGCCTTAAATATGCCTTGACAGAGGTCCGCGATACCGCAAAATATGTATTCCCATTTGTGCTGATAGGCGTTGGAATAGGCGCTGTTATCCACAATTTTATTCCTGAGGATTTTGTGATAGCTTTACTCGGCGACAATAACCCATTCGGAGTAATTCTTGCGACCGTTGCAGGAATACCCTTGTACGCCGACATTTTCGGAACAATCCCCATTGCAGAAGCGTTGCTTTCAAAGGGCGCACTTTTAGGAGTTGTCCTTTCGTTTATGATGGCGGTGACAACGCTTTCTCTGCCGTCGATGATAATGCTTAGAAAAGCTGTCAAGCCGAAGCTTCTCGGCATATTCATCGCGATATGCACTGTGGGAATTATTCTTGTCGGCTATTTCTTCAACCTTATAGGAGTTTATATTATATAAAACAAGCGTACCGTATCTTTGTGAGAAACGGTACGCTGTTTGTTTTTTTAAGAGATTTTTCAGCTGAAAATTTCCGATAGAGTGGACATCAGCTTTCCGATGTTGATAGGCTTTGCAATATGTCCGTTCATTCCCGACTCATACGCATTTTTCTTATCTTCCTCAAACGCATTTGCGGTCATAGCTATTATTGGAATATCCGCTTTTTTCTTATCAGAAAATCTTCTTATCGTCTGAGTAGCCTTGTATCCGTCCATATTCGGCATCTGTATATCCATAAGAATAAGGTTGTAATATCCTGCCCTTGCCTTTTCAAGCATATCAACGCAGATTATTCCGTCCACGGCGTGTTCAACCTCAAAGCCTGCCTCTTGAAGAATAGTTATTGCGATTTCGGCGTTAAGCTCGTTATCCTCGGCAAGAAGAATTCTTTTTCCCTTGAAATTATTGCCTTTATAACCCGAAGCCTTCTCTGTCTGCGGACTAATTTCTCCCTCTTCTGCGATACGGTGCGGTAATGTTACCGTGAATTTTGTTCCCTTACCTATCTGACTTTCAACGGTTATCGTACCGTCCATAAGCTCCACAAGCTTTTTAACGATAGCCATTCCAAGCCCCGTTCCGTTTACACGGCTTTCTGTGCTGGACCTTTCTCTTGTGAACTCGTCAAACATATTGGGAAGAAAATCCTCCGACATTCCTATGCCCGTATCTTTGATTTCTGTGCGGTACATAGCGTACCCCTCGCGGTCATAAGGGATTTCTGTCAGGCGCATTTCTACCTTACCGCCTGCGGGAGTGTATTTAAGGGCGTTACTGATGATATTCAGGAATATCTCACGAAGCTTTGTCGCGTCACAGATTACTTCCGTATGCTCAATCTCAATAGTTCTTGTGAACTCTATACCCTTTTCTTTCATCTGCGAATCGAAAAGCGAGTACAGAGAATCGTTGAATTTATACACATTCCAGTATGTTTCGTCAAGAGTGGTCTTTCCGCTTTCAATTCTTGCCATTTCAAGGACATTATTGATAAGCGAAAGGAGAAAAGCGTTTGAAGTCTGTATCTTCTTTATGTATTCCCTTGCCTGCTCCTTGTCGTCAAGGTGCTTGTCAAGAAGCTCGGTAAAGCCGATTATCGCATTCATAGGCGTTCTTATATCGTGGGACATATTGAACAGAAAAGCTGATTTTGCCGCACTCGACGCATTCGCAATTTCAAGCTGAGCCTTTGTGTCCGCCTTATCGTGCGCCTCTGTTACATCTCGTCCCAGAATATTGATGATAGCTTCACCGTTCTCATCATATCCCGCAAAGACATTTATCTCGTGCCATTCGGGCTTTTCGGTATAGTGCATCAAAAATTCTTCCGTGCCGAGATGTCCTGTTTTATCCTGCTTGCCCCGATATCTGTCAAGGGACATAAACTCTGTTCCTTTTTCAAGATGCTCCTTATCAAGTGCATTGATAAAGTAACGATAAATATCGTCGTATCGGTCCGTCGCTTCCATTCTTGCAACGGTATCGTCAAGTCCCGTACCCGTGATAAGCGTATATTTTCCCGTGTTGACATTTACAGTCATATTATAGCTGTAAAGCATTTTTGTAACGCCCGAAAGCAACTGGTCACGGGCGGCAGAGGCACGGAGCTCACGCTCTTTCTTCTCCTGCTGTTCGTGCGCTTCGGTTATGTCTCGTCCGAGGATATTTGCGATAGGGTCGCCGTTCTCGTCTGTTCCGAGGAAGATATTTATCTCGTGCCATTCAATACCCTTTTCGGTTTTTGCGGCATATTCAAGATTACCTATATATCCCGTCTGGTCCCTGCGTTCTCTCAGCGCTGAAAGACTGCTGAAATTTCCGAAGGCTTCGATGTAATCGTCTGTAACATACTCGATTTTCTTGCGATAAGCCGTTTCGTAATCATCGGTGGATTCAAAAATCTTTACAAAGTCTTTCATTCCCGTTCCGACAATAAGGCTGTATTTTCCGCTTGCAAGATTTAAAGTAAGGTTATAGCTGTAAAGAGTTTTTGTGATATCCGAAAGAATCTGGTCCTTTGCCGCAACGGCTTTAAGTTCGTTTTCACGGCGCTCCTGCGCCTGATGCGTTTCGGTTATATCACGGCCGAGTATATTCGCCGTCGGGTTTCCTTCTTCGTCTACTCCCATAAAAGCGTTGACTTCAAACCAGCCGAGTCCCTTTTCGGTCATAGCCGCATATTCCTTTCGGCCGATATATCCGCTGAGGTTTTTCTGTCTGCGCAATGCTTCAAGCGAAAATCTGTCGTTCATTTCATCGCAGTATTCGGGGAGAACCTTTTCAAGCAAATATCCGCAAGCTTTGTCAAAATCGCCCGTCTGTGAAAAATGTCGGATAATTTCTTCCATACCCGTTCCGACAATAAGGCTGTATCTGCCCGTATTAAGATTAACTGTTGCGTTGTAGCTGTAAAGCGTTTTGGTAATATCCGAAAGTATCTGGTCTTTCGCCGCAGAAGCTTTCAGCTCGCGCTCCTTGGCCTCCTGCTGTTCGTGAGCTTCTGTGATGTCTCGTCCGAGGATATTTGCTACGGCTACGCCGTCCTCGTTTGTTCCGATAAAGAGATTTATCTCGTGCCACTTGTTTATCTCGCCCGAAACAAAGCGGTATGAAAGCGAACCGACAAAGCCCGTTGCGTTCATTTTTTCTTTCAGAGCGCGAACGCCCACAAGACCTTCAAGCTTTTCCTTGTCCTCATAGGAAACATTTTTTAACATCCTTGCGTAAAGAAGCACATAGTCATCGTTATGCTGCATTATTTCGAGTATTTCATTCATACCCGTACCTGTAATGAGCGAATATTTCCAGGTTTCAAGATTTACGGTAAGGTTATATCCGTAAAGCATCTTTGTAATGCCCGAAAGAAGCTGGTCGCGCGCCATTGCGGCTTTCTGCTGATTTTCTCTTTTTTCGTGGCGCTTGTGTGCGTCGGTGATGTCTCGTCCGAGGATATTTGCAACGGGTTCGCCGTCCTCGTCGGTACTGATAAAAACATTTATCTCGTGCCATTCTTCGCCGTAATCGGTGATAGCGCCGTATTCAAGGTTGCCGATAAAGCCGTTGGCATTCGTTCTTGCGCGAAGAGAGTCAAGACTTGCAAGCGCTTCAAACTGCGGAACATTTTCAGGGTCAAGGTACGCCAGCTTTTTGTTGTATGCCGTTTCATAATCATCGGTGGACTTGAAAATCTCCATAAACTGCGTCATACCCGTACCGATAATCATACTGTACTTGCCCGTGCGCAGATTCAGCGTAAGGTTATAGCTGTAAAGCTTCTGGGTAAGCTCTGACAGAATACGGTTTTTATCGGCTGCGGCGCGGAGCTCCTTTTCGTTCTTTTCCTGCGCCTTATGAGCTTCCGTTATATCTCGTCCGAGGATATTTGCAATTCTTGTTCCGTCCTCTTCGGTATCTATAAAAACATTTATTTCGTGCCATTCAAACTCGTCGTCGCCCGGATATATTACGGGATATTCAAGCGTTCCTCTGAATCCGTTCTCGGTGTGGTCGTTCCTTGCCGATTCAAAATCAATCAGTTTATTGAAACGGCTTGCATATGCAGGATGAAGAATAGTATCATGAAATGCTGTCAGCTCCGCCTGATTACTGTGTCTTTTGTATTCCTCAACAGTTCGCTCCATACCCGTTCCCGTGATGAGAGAATAATTGCCCGTGTCGAGATTTATAGTGAGGTTATAGCTGTACATTATCTGGGTAATCTGAGAAAGTACCCTGTCCTTCTTTGCGGGAGCCGTTTTAAGTTCGTTATTTGTGTTCCATATCGAATAGCTTTTTTCGATAAAGAAACGGAGCATTTCCTCCAAAAGCTCATAGGAGCCCTGCATTTCTTTTTCGCTCTTTCTGTTAACGCGTGAGAGGACATCTCTCACCTTTTCTTCTTCTATTCCAAGCTGATTTGTCTTTTTGATGATTTCTTCTTCGCTCTGGTCATAAGAAAGAGCCTGTCCCGCAAGAACTTTGCCTAAAACACGACCGTCGGGTAGTTCAATCGGTATAGAGAAATCGCAGAAACCCATAGGGCATATATAAACGCCCGTTTTGTCCCATTTCCATGTTTCGGTACAGCTTAAAAATCCCTTTTCGTTGCTGTGTATCATATTGCAGAATTCGGTCATTCCAAAGCTTTCGGAAGCACGGTTCCCCTGCGTATCAACGATAACAGCCGACATTCCCGTACTCTTTGACCAGTTGTCTATCAGTCTGTATAACTGCTCCATATCGCAGAATTCCTGCAAATCAGGGCAGGATTTTTTTACATCCGTTGTAATAATTTCGCTTGCAAGGCTCATGACAATACTCCCTTTCTCTTTATTCCGACACAGACTTTGCAAGACAGCCGACAAATTACGGCTACCGTTTCCGATTAAATTAAAGGATATTATACCACTTTTTTGTTAATATGTCTACAATCTTCTGCATTTTTCAAGAAAAATCGCCTTATCGACATAATAAAAACGCTCTGCAACGCTTTTGCGAAGCAGAGCATTTTATCATCAGCTATCTTAAATCATAATAGAATTTATCGGCGGCCTCTCTGTCTTTTCCCGTAAAAATTGCCTTGGTGAGCTTTTTGTTTTTTATCAGATACCAGTCGCCGAACTCGTCAAACTTGCGGCTTGATGTGGTGATATACGACTTTTTCAATGTGCCGTATTTTTTGCCCACGCTGTCGCCAAGCTCTTTGAGCCTTTTTGCAAAGTCAAGGTCCTCAAGGCTGACAAGACTTTCGTCAAAGCCGTTTATTCTGTCAAAGTCCTCCTTGAAAAACCAGAACATTCCGCCCGAAAGCGCCGCCTTACTCTTTATCATCTGCGGAGCGATATTCGCCGCAACATAAACAGTCGAGCAGAATATGCCAAAGGACATTCTGTCGAATTTTGAGGCTGTTCCGCCGCCTATATATTTTCCGCTGAGGAGCATTTTTCTCGCTTCTTTCAGCGCACCCTCCGACATAACGCTGTCGGCGTCAATAGTGACGATTATCCTTCCCTTTGCCGCCCTTACTCCCGAATTTCTGATACTTCCGATACATTTTTCATCGTTGACTATTACCCTTGCGCCAAGACCTTCGGCAATTTCCGCCGTTTTATCGGTGCAACGGTTTGCAACAACGATTATCTCCGTTTTGCAGGGCAAAGCTTCTTCCGAGGCTTTTTTTATCCCGTTTATGCATTTTTCTATGTATTTTTCTTCATTATGGGCAGGAATAACAACGCTGAACATATACTCCGACATATTTGCACCTCCGACAATTTTATGATTTATTATAGCATACCGCATTTTAAAACGCAACCGACATTATCCTTTGCAAAATAAAAAAGCAGTCTTGACGACTGCTTTTTTATCGGTTATTCTTCAGTTTTGTTTCTGCGTTTTTTTGCTATTTCCGCAATCATAGCGGCTGCGCTTGCGGCGGCAAGAGCTAATGCTCCTATGGGAGCTTTATTGCCTGTAATCGGGTTTGCCGCAGTTTCTCCGAGAGGAACCTCTTCGTCGTCTATTTCAACAAGTTCAGGTGTTTCGCCAAGTGGAACTTCTTCATCGTCTATCTCAACAAGCTCAGGCGTCTCTCCGAGAGGAACTTCATCATCTTCAATGATTACGGGAGCAGGAGTAGGTGCTGGTGTGGGATTAGGCGTAGGTGTTGGAGTTGGTGTAGGTGTGGGTGTCGGAGTTGGTGTAGGTGTCGGAGTAGGTGTGGGTGTCGGTTCCGGAATAACGGGATCAACAGGCTTTGTACCCTTCATCTCAAACACATTACCATCCATATGATATCCGTCAGCGTGCTGTTTAAGAGTATAGATGCTGAAAATCTGAATTGTGCTGCCTTCGTCGATAGTATTAAGATAATCGGCAAGCTCATCTTCCGTCATAACACCGAGAGTATCGTCAAACTTTCCGAGTGTTCCCTCTTCATCGGAAGGAATGTAAACAAGGTAAAGAGCGGACATTGTACTCTTTGAAGCGTCTGTTCCCTTACCGATACCTGCGCCATTTTTGCTGAGGTTGTTCTTGTATTTATCGAACGATGTATTCGCCTTACCGTACATAGCCTTGATGTACTGCTGATAAATATCGTAAGGAATTTCAACATCTTCGATGTTCTTTGTGAAATATTTTGAATTTTCGCTCTTGACAT
>CALZLD010000092.1 GCA_945788225.1 uncultured Clostridia bacterium | reverse complement strand
AAACGGTAAGACTGTCCGCATAGGTGCTTGATATAATCATAGACAAAAAGCTGACAACAAATGCAAATTCAATAGCAACGACAACAAACGAATTACGCAAAAAAAGCACCTCCAATCAATCCATTACTCCATTATTGCAATTATAACACAAATAACACCTGCTTATCAAGCGTTTTTGACAGTTATGTCAATTATACAGTTCTAAACTTGACTTTTTATATTATATATGGTATATTTTCATCGTATTTCTATTTTCACAAGGGCGGAGTGATGTTCCTTGATAGAACTTGATAAAATATCATTTTTTTATGGAAAATCGCAAATTCTCAACTCAATTTCTTTAAAGGCCGACAATGGAAAATGCGTTGTAATAGCAGGTCCCAACGGTTCGGGAAAGTCAACTCTTCTTTCCATTATAGCAGGAGCAAGAAAGCCATCTGAAGGAACAATAAAATCAGACGGAAAAATAGGTTATGTCCCACAATGTACGGCTTTGTTTGAAGATTTATCCGTTAAGGAAAATATAAGGTTCTTTGCGTCGATTGGAAAAGTAAGAACTGTAGATTTGAACGAGCTTCCGTTTAACATCAAAGAAATTGAGAATAAAAAAGTATCGAAATTGTCTATCGGAATGAAAAAAAGAGTTTCGATTGCTTGCGCATTGGTATCGGACCCATCAATTCTGATCCTTGATGAACCTTGTGCCGCACTTGATATAATTTATCGCGACGAACTCCTGGACCTTATAGGAAAGCTGAAAGAAGATGGAAAAACAATTATATATGTCGGGCATGACTTCAACGAGATAAACCGTATATATGACAATCTTTTGCTGATAAAAAACGGCAATGCCGTATTTTATAAAAACAAAAGCGAGCTTTGCTGTTCTTCAGATGAACTTGACAGTTATGTTCGCAAAGCTTTGCAAATTTAAGGAGGAAAACTAATGGAAGAAAATATCAATTTAACTTCAAGCGAAGAAAATGTTTCTCCAGATACTGCCGAAACAACTGTTACCACAGAAGAACCCGTTGCAGTTACAGAAGAAACTCCCGTTACCGAAAACATTCAACCCGAAAATACCAATGTTTCATACGAAAGTGCTCCCGCTGAGATTGCCGCTGCACCAAAAAAGAACCTTGTTCCTCTTTTTGTAAGTCTTGGAATTGCTGTCGTACTTATTGCAGGAATTATTGCAGTTGCAATCAACCGTAACATTATTTATGCAAAAATCGCTCCCGAAGCATATTGCATCAAAGCAGCATCAAAGGCACTTACCTCTTTTGAAAGCAGACTTGACGCAACTCCTTTCGGTATTGCAAATGATATCGACGAAGCTATGCAAAACGGTTCTATAACCGCAAACACAGAAATCATCTCAGAATATGACGGAATAGAAAATAAGGTTGCGGTTGACTTTGAAGTTGCAAGAAACATCGAAAACAATGAAAACAAATTTTATCTTGCACTTGATATGATGGGTGTTTCAGCTGACCTTACCGGATTTGCAAACGACAGCCGTCTTATATTCTTTTCCTCGCTTTTCGGTGATGAAGTATATGGAATGAACTATGACAATGTTGTTTCTCGTCTTAACGATAAGTTAGGTCTTGGTATGGAAGAGACGGAAATTTCACAGCTCCAGACAGAGATTGACAACGCAAAAAATCAGGCTGACTTTAACATCAACGATTATGAAAAGAGTTTTCTCTCACTCCGCGATAAGTTCCTTGAAACGATGAAACCCGAGGTTTCGTATGAGAAAACAGACCTTCAGGGAGAAGAAGTTAAATGTATTGCTGTCAAGTATACTGTTGAAAAGGAAGATATGATTGCCCTTCTTAACGAATATCTTGAAATAGTTAAAAACGACGAGGAAATCAAAGAAGCAATAAACCTTTACCCTTCTCAGTTCGGATACAGCTATTCGGACGCAGAAGAAGGCAAAACAGCATATGAAGCATACCTTGAAGAGATTGAAAATCTTATTGCAGATGTTGAAGAAGAATATCAGGGTACTCTTCATATTGACCTTTATTCAAATACAAGCGGTTGTCTTGTAAAGGTTCTCGTTTACGGTGACACAACAACAAAAGATTATGACGACGAACTTTACACAACATACTATAAATCAATTCTTGACCTCGGAAAAAATCCTAAAACATCGAATAAGGCAACTTTTGCTCTCTATTATGGCGAAGAGGAAATCAATGAAAACGAAACACCTTATTATGTAAAGGCTTCTTATGTTGAAAACGAAAATTCCGAAAAATTCTACTCATCCGAAATAATGGTAACAATATCAGAAAAATCTTACAGTTATTACACAGATGAAGAAGAAATTCAAATTACAGATTTTTCTTTGAATACAACATATGATAAATCATCTGAAAATCTTACCCTTAAATTCAAAGGAAATTCAAGTTTTGACGACGAACCCGAAGAATTTTCGATAACAGGAAAATTCAGCAGAAATGCAGATGGTGCAAGAATTGAAATCAAGGATTTTACTCCTGATGAAGAAGATTTTGACAACAGAATAAACTTCTCGATGGATATTGCCAAAAAAGCAACTGTAACTGCTCCCGAAAGCTATAAAGAGCTTGATGATTGGACAGATGAAGATATGAACAATATGAAGGACGGTATTCAGGATTTTATAATGCGTCTTATTTACGGTGACAGTTATTCAGACTATATGTATTAATAAAAAGGAGCTTTTAAAAAATGAAAGTTATTGCTTTGCTCAGAAAAAACGGAATAGTTTTTTTGAAAAGCTCAGTAATATCTGTAATTGTGTGTATTTTCTTTGCGGCAGGCTGTGTGCTTGCCGCAAAAGCTTTATCTGATAAAAATACAAAAAGCTACACTCAGATGAAGATTGCAGTAGTCAATAATGATACAAGTGAAAATTCCGCTCTTGCCGTCAAGTTGCTGACCAGTTCAGTGAAATCGCTTAACGCTGTATTCTCAATGTCAGTTATGGAAGAAAGCAAGGCTTTTGAGGAAATTGAAAACGGAAATATAAGTGGAATATTATTAATTCCGGATGGAGCCATAGAAGGCTATCTTTATGGAAACGATATTCCGATAACACTTTATGTATCCGACTCCTCTCCATACGAAGCTCTTATTCTAAAACAAATAGGAGAAACAGGAAAGAAAATGCTTTCATCAGGGCGCTCAGGTACATATACAGTTCAGAGAATAATGTATGAAAAAGGAAGCAAAGAAAAATATAACGAAATCTCAGACAGAATAAATATGACATTGCTTTCAAAAACGCTTGGAGCATACAGTGATATGACATCATGGAAAACGATAAATATAAGCGGAGCCCTAGTTCCGCTTGTCCCTCATCATATACTTTGTTTCTTTGCGTTTTTTATTCTTTGTTCAATATCGTTATGGGGAAATTTTGTTTTACACGATACCGCTCCGTCTCTTTTACAAAGAACTATCTGTTCGTCGGTTTCCTGTTTTCAAATAGTTGTTTCAAAAATATTATACATACTTATTTTTGACATTACCGCAACAATATTATTTTTTATAACAAGCTCATATGTGACAGATTGTTCTGTTTATTTTAAGCCGTTACCAATTTTTGCAATATCTATATTTCTGAGTTCACTCACTGTACTTCTGTTTGTTCTTGTGGGTAAAAATGCTTCCCTTTTTATATCCGGTTTATCAATCATAGGAATTATTCTCGGCGGAGGTATCATTCCTGTATCACTTCTCCCCTCTTTTCTGGCGAACATCGGAACATTTCTACCGAACAGATTTATCTATTCGGCACTGTCCTCCGTTTATACCGACGAAAGCAAAGTTTTCTTGTCTGTTACGGCTATTGTTTTAGCGATACTTATGACTTTTGCTTCAAGCGAGCTCCTGAAAATAAAGTCATTATACAAGGAGGATGAGATATGACTGCATTTTTCCTTTCTTTGAAAAGACTGATATTTTCAAAAGGGTTTATATTCTCGCTTCTTATTCTTCCGATACTTCTTTGCGGAGTTGCTCTCGGGTTTAAGCTTTCAGATGATAAAAGCATATCAAAAGCCTGCATTTATTTTGAAGATCCCGATATTGCCGTCTTTTTTGAAAATCTTATAAACGAAGGGAATTTTGAAACGGTTTCCTCTTATTCCGAACTTGAAGATACTGTTTCAAACGGAATATATGATTGCGGATTCAAAATATCACCTGACTTTGAAAACATGCTAACAAATGTCAGACTTGATGGTTCGATAGAAGTAATATCCACAGAAAGAAGTGAAATGGTTCCGTTTTTTACACAGGAAATAACCGTGTATACAGCAGATATTTCTGTACCCTATATCAGTACAAAAATTTTAAATTCAAGTGGCGAAACAGGTCTTTCATACGATGAACTGCTGAATGAAACAACCGAAAAGTATCTTACATCGATAAAAGAAGAGAGCGTTCTTTTTGAATATAGATATATTTCGGGGAAAAAATCCAAAACAGAAAATACTTTATACTTATCAGTAATAAAAGGCCTTGTTGCCATTATTTTATTGGTTTTTTGCATTCTGTCCGCAGAAGAAATATCATCTGAATCTGTAAAATCCGTTTCAAAAATATTATCTCCAAAATCTTCTGTTATAAACATATTACTGCCGTATTCCCTTTCGTATACAGTTTGTGCAGTTTTATCGTCTGTTATCGGAATAATAATTGCAAATTCTATCCTTCCTTTTGGGATAAATATATTTGAATTTATCCTTTATATCGTTGTTTATACTTTACTTCTTTTGGGAATATCCTTGATTTTGTCTGCATTATCAATTAACAGCAGTATTCTCAATGCACTTATTGCTCCGCTTATCACAGTATCTGCTGTGATTTGCCCAATTTTTAACGATATCAGAAATCAAAACACAATTTTAAAAATCATATCCTTTATCTGCCCGCCGTGTTATCTTTTTGGATATAGCGAAAATCCTTTACTTTATATTTCATTGTCAATAATAATTCTACTCTTCGGAATTATATTGATTTGTCTATCTTCTATGAAAAGCAATGTAAGAAATAAATAACCATGAAAAATCTTTACTTTACATTTTCTTACATTGACTTTTCTTTTTTATTGTGATATACTTTAATAGATTAAAGCGAGTAAATCAAAAAGCTTTAAAACATTAAAATAAAAGGGGTAATATTATGGTCTTATGGGTAATTCTTATCTGTTACATACTGCTGATGATAGGAATAGGCGTATATTGTTCAAAAAAAGCAAGTAATGTAAATGACTTTGTTCTTGGCGGAAGGTCTGTCGGTGCGTGGTTTACTGCTTTCGCTTTCGGAACATCTTATTTTTCTGCGGTTATATTTATCGGATACGCAGGACAGTTTGGTTGGAAGTACGGTGTTGCTTCTACATGGATAGGCATCGGCAATGCAGTTATCGGAAGTTTATTGGCATGGGTTCTTCTTGGAAGAAGGACAAGAATAATGACAAAACAGCTTGATTGCTCAACAATGCCTGAATTTTTTGAAAAAAGATATAATTCAAAAGCGCTTAAAATCGTATCGGCGATGATAGTTTTCATTTTCCTTATACCATATACCGCGTCGGTTTATAACGGTCTTTCAAGACTTTTTGAGCAAGCATTCCATATCGATTATTCTATATGTATAATAGCAATGGCAATACTTACAGCTGTTTATGTAATTCTTGGCGGATACAAAGCAACTGCCATAAACGATTTTGTGCAGGGAATTATAATGCTTGTCGGAATTTCTATGGTTGTTGTTCTTGTTGTTAACTCAAAGGGTGGACTTTCATCTGCACTTGCTTCTCTAGGACAAATCCCCGATGAACACGGCAACATAAATTCGTATAATTCGGTATTCGGTCCAAATAAGGCAGACCTTTTGGGTGTAGTTATACTTACTTCCCTCGGAACATGGGGACTTCCTCAGATGGCTACAAAATTCTACGCCATCAAAGACGATGACGCTATCAAGCGAGGAACAATAATTTCAACCTTATTTGCAGTAATCGTTGCAGGCGGTTCGTACTTTATGGGCGGTTTCGGACGACTCTTTGTCAACGCCGAAGATATAACAGTAAACGGAAAGCTTGCTTACGATGTGATAGTACCTACAATGCTCAACGATACCCTGCCTGAAATTCTTATCGGAGTTGTTGTCGTTCTCGTTCTTTCTGCTTCAATGTCAACGCTTTCTTCGCTTGTTCTTACATCGTCCTCTACCCTGACTATAGATATGATAAAGCCTTTTATGAAAAAAGGCATGGATGAGAAAAAACAGGTTCTTGTTATGAGAATACTTATTGCGGTGTTCCTCATTATATCGGTTATCATTGCTCTTAATAAAAACACTTATATATCAACTCTTATGTCAATTTCATGGGGAGCGCTGGCAGGTTCGTTCCTTGCGCCTTACCTTTATGGTCTTTTCTCAAAGAAAATTACAAAACCTGCCGTTTGGGTAAGCTTTGCATCGGGAGTAGGAATTACAGTAGCACATATGTTTATCTTTACATTCGGTGGTGCAGGCGGAACATTCCTTGGGTTCTCTCTTTCCTCACCCATTAACGCGGGTGCATTTGCAATGCTTTTCGGACTGATTATTGTTCCGATAATAAGTTTGTTCACAAAACAAAAGGATTCTGATAAAGAAAATACCGAAAAGCTCTT
>CALZLD010000091.1 GCA_945788225.1 uncultured Clostridia bacterium | reverse complement strand
CCGAACAAAATCTCACCGCTCGCATTATACGGAGCTTATCCTCACAAAATCTTTCATAAGGGTTGCCGACAGTTCTTATGATTTTGTTTTCAATATCGCAAAGTCCGCCAAAAAAGTCAACAATTCCGCTTTTTTCGGAGTAGGCAAGAGCGTTCATAGTAAAGTCGCGCCTTGCAAGGTCCTCTCTTAACGACCTTGTGAATGTGACCTGCGACGGATGTCTGCCGTCAAGATATTCGCCGTCCGAGCGGTATGTGGTTATCTCGATATTTTCGCCGTTTATGACTACCGTCACCGTTCCGTGAATAATGCCCGTTTCGATGACATTAAGGCCGTCAAAGCATTTTTTAATCTCGTGGGGCAAGGCGTTTGTGGTGATGTCATAGTCGTAAGGAGTTCTGCCTAAGATATTGTCGCGGACGCAACCTCCGACAAGATAACCCTCAAAGCCGTTTTTATAGAGAATGTCGAGAGCGATTTTCGGGTTTTCGGGGATATTTATCTTAGTTTTCATCGTTTATCCTCTTTGTGTATTCTTCATATATGGAATAAAGCTTCTGCGTGTTGTTTTCAAGGAAGAAATAGTGCGCAATATAGGGTATAACAAGGCATAACATAAGTATGATAAGGGGCAGGAAAACTATCTTTTCAAAGCATACAAAGCCTGCGACGCATATAAACAAAAGAACGGCAAAAAGCGCTGTCACGATAAGGTGAACAAGCCTTTCGTGCTGCATAAATTCTATTCTTGTGAGAAGCTCCCGTCGGACAGCCTTTTTGTCCGAGCTTTCATCGCAAAGCAGAGCTTCATATTCTTTTATTATCGAAAGCATATATTTTTTCATAAAAACACTCCCTTATCCGATAGAATAATTATACCGCCAAGGCTTTTGTTTTGCAATAGCTATTGATAGAAAAAGGTTTTTGTGGTATAATATTTCTGTCAGAAATTCCTTGTCAAAAAGGATAAAAAACGGGAGAAAAAATATGAAACACATTATAAACATTCTAAAAGGAGCAGTTTTCGGTATCGCAAACATTATCCCCGGCGTTTCGGGCGGAACAATGGCGGTAGTAATGAAGGTCTTTGACAAAATCATCGACATACTGACGCTTGATTTTAAAAAGATTAAAGAAAATTTTCTTTTCATCGTTTTTTTCGGAATAGGCGCTGTCGGCGGAATAGGACTTGCGGCGTTTGCTTTAAAAACTCTTTTTGAAACGCATTATGTTCCGACGCAGATGTTCTTCACGGGGGTAATTGTCGGCAGTATTCCTCTAATATGGAAGCTTGCCGTCACAAAAGAAGAGCCTATGAAAAATATCGACATTATTCCGCTTGTTATCGGAATAGCAGTCGGAGCTGTTCCGCTTTTTCTTTCAGGCAGTGCGGTGGGCTCTGTTGACGCAAATTCTGAAATTACCGTCGGACTTATCATCTTAATGGCGGTGTTTCTCTTTATCGCTGCCGTTGCTATGATTATCCCGGGGCTCAGCGGTTCTATGGTGCTTATGCTTCTGGGCGGATACCCTCTTGCGCTTTCTGCGGTGACAGAGCTTAAACTCCCCTTGCTTACGGCTATGGCGATAGGTGCAGTCATAGGTCTTGTTGCGGGCGGAAGGATAATTTCATTCCTGCTCAAAAGATTTCATCATGTGACATATCTTGTTATTTTAGGGCTGATAATAGGCTCCCTTTCCTCTGTTTTTCCCTTCTCGCAGTTTTTGCTCAACGCAGACGGCATTGTCGGCATAATACTCTTCCCCATAGGCATTGCTCTTCCGATTATAATGGAAATTTTAAGCAAAAGGTTTGCAAAGGAGGACGAAGAATAATGTCCGATGTATTCACTTTGAGAAAAATCATAAACGAAAGCGACAATATCGTATTTTTCGGCGGCGCGGGAGTTTCAACCGAAAGCGGCATACCCGACTTTAGAAGCGTTGACGGACTTTATAATCAGAAATATGATTATCCGCCCGAAACTATTTTAAGCCACACCTTTTTTATGTCCCACACAGAAGAATTTTTCAAATTCTACCGCGACAAGATGATTTTTAGGGACAAGCTCCCCAACCCTGCCCATTTAAAGCTTGCCGAGCTTGAAAAGGTGGGAAAACTCAAAGCCGTTATCACCCAGAACATAGACGGCTTGCATCAGGCGGCAGGAAGCAGAAATGTAATAGAGCTTCACGGCTCCGTTCACAGAAACTACTGCACCGTGTGCGGAGAATTCTATGACCTTGACTATATCTGCGATTGCGACGGTATCCCTGGGTGCAGAAAATGCGGAGGAATAGTAAAGCCTGATGTTGTCCTCTATGAAGAACAGCTTGACGAGGAAGCTATATCAAAAGCGATTTATTACATCGAAAATGCCGATGTCCTCATTATAGGGGGAACATCTCTCTCGGTTTATCCTGCGGCAAGCTTTGTTAATTACTATATGGGCAAAAAGCTTGTGCTGATAAACAAATCAAAAACTCCGCTTGATATAAGGGCGGATTATCTCATAAACGGCAGTATAGGAGAGATTTTTTCGAGAATATAAAAAAGCCTTCGGCAAGAATACCAAAGGCTTTTGATTTAACTTATATCTATCTTCCGAACTTTGCCAGTTCCTCAGCAGGAAAAGCGCCGTCAGGTTCTATGTCCTTGCTTGCCGACGCAGCGTATGAAGGCTCTGACGCATATACATACACCGAAGAAACTTCGGGCGAAGATGTGTTGGCTTTTTCAATGTATATAACAAATCCGTTCTTGTAATCCTCTTCCCCTATTTCTTCAAGGATTTCTTTTACGGCAGGGTCCGATGTTCCTACACCGGTGTAAATAAATGAACACGATTCTGCTCCGCTGTCAACAAGGGCTTGTTTGACGGCAAATCCGCCGTAATCGGAATAAAGCAATCTGTGTGTGCAGACGCTTATGTTTCTTGCGTCCGTTGACGCCTGTGACTGCCTCGCCTCTTTGAGATACCCCATCATCGCAATGCCGATAACCGCAGCCAATACCCCTATTATTGCGATTACCACGATGATTTCGACAAGGGTGAAGCCTTTGAGTTTTTTCTTTTTAAGATTTAACAAATCACATACCCCTCTCTGTTAATACCATACCAGCTATTATATTAACATATTATTCATAATAATGCAATAGTTTTTTGAAAAAAGAAAGGTATCTATTATGTCAAAAGTTTCTTTTAATGCGGGAGCGCTCCTTGCACCCGTTCCGCCTGCGCTTGTTTCCTGCGGAAGTTTGGAAAGTCCTAATGTCCTTACGATAGGCTGGACGGGCATTATCTGCACAAAACCGCCGATGACCTATATTTCTGTCCGCCCCGAAAGATTTTCATACAATATCATTAAAGATACGGGCGAATTTGCAATAAACCTCCCCACAGAAAAGCTTTGCCGCGCTGTCGATTTCTGCGGAGTGCGCTCGGGAAGAGACACCGACAAATTCAAGGAATGTAAACTCACCGCAGTAAGCGCAAAGAAAATCAGCGCCCCGATTATTGAGGAATGTCCCGTATCCCTTGAATGTAAAGTGACCGAAATAAAGCCGCTTGGCAGTCACGATATGTTTATTGCAGAGATTGTCAATGTTTCGGCGGATGATTTTCTTATCGACGAAAACGGCAGGATAGATTTCAAAAAAGCAAGGCTTATTGCCTATTCCCACGGGGAATATTTTTCGCTCGGTCAGAAGCTTGGCAGTTTCGGATATTCCGTCAGAAAAAATAAAAATCAGAAAAAGCGCCGCCCCAAATAAAAAAGGGCGGCGCTTTGCGTTTTATAGGTATAAATAAAGATATTACAGAGGGGTTACTTCTTTTTTGAGCCTAGCTCAGAGATTATTTTTATAAAGCTCTGAACATCGGTAAAATCCTTGTAAACGCTTGCAAAACGGACATAGGCGACAAGGTCTATCTTTTCAAGCTTTTCAAGAATCATATCTCCTATCTCGGTGCTTGAAGCCTGATTCTGCATTGCGTTTGCATAGTAATTTTCAACATCGTCGACCATTTTATCGACCATATCAACGCTGACTGGGCGCTTTTTTATCGCCGAATAGATACCCTTTATCAGCTTGTTTCTGTCAAAGGGTTCATAAGTGCCGTCGCGCTTTAAAACCATAAGAAGCGGCATTTCAACGCTTTCATAGGTTGTAAATCTTTTTCCGCAGTTTGTACATTCTCTTCTGCGGCGCTTCTTACCGTCGGCAGGCCTTGAATCTATGACTTTTGTGTCTTCAAAATCGCAAAAAGGACAACGCATAACAACACCTCTTATCAATGTCACAAGAAAACGATACCAAAAATCGGTACAGTAGTTATACAAAATGTATACTTGTGCAATTATTATACACTAATAAGAAAAATTTGTCAACAGTCTAACGAATATATTTTAAAAATATAATCCTCGGCAATTTCCTTGAGAGTGCAGGGCAGAACAAAGTTTCTGACAAGAAGCTCAAAAAAATCGTCCGCTATCTCTCTTTGTGAAGTGAGTCCTTTTATACTTTCTTTATATTCCTCTCCGAACAAGGATGAAGATACACAAAAGCAATACTCTCCGTCTTCAAGCGTCATTGTGTAGCAAAGCTTGCCACCTCCGACTGTTTCTTTTCGTATCGGGGACGATGGTATGTCATCCATAAGCCGACCTCCTTCAAAGTAAAGTATTAACAAAGCTCGCAGTCTGCTTGATTGTATGTTAACCGCTAACAAAAAACTATAAAAGTGGCTGATATAGCCTGCATTCGACAAAATATGACATAATTTTCAAAAAGCATTGTGTTTTTGCACAAGAAATTGTTGCGCAATCAAAAAAAGAGGAGTAACCAAAAAATCCCATAAAAAAATGTTTAGAAAATATTCTTAATTTTAACACTCTCTTCTTCAGCTATATTTTCAAGGCAGTAGATGATAAAATTCAGTTCCGACAAAATCTCGCTTTTTTCCATACCTTCGGCATTTTTGAGTCTTGAAACAGAAGCGCCCGTTTCGTAAATCCTCTCTTTTTTAACAATTAGAGAGAGTATTGTCGATTTTTTGTTCCAGCTGTCAGAAAGAGAGCTTGCACCCCTATAATCGTCTTCGTGATTTTCACTAACAAAATTTTTGAGAACGGTCCTGCATTCATCGCTCATTTCATCGCAGACTTTTTTTGCATAATACGAGCCGAAAGAGCATAAAAGCATCAGAAAAATCATTATCACCGAGCAGATTTTCACCCTTTTCATATTATTTCTCCTTTTTTATTATCGTCATTTTTTCATTTTTGTCGCAGGTCATCAAAAAAATATCCCGTCTGTCAAGTCCCTTGCTTTTAAGAAGCTCCGACAGCCAGCCCTCGCCCTTTTTTATCGAAGATAAAGCGTCCTCGATAAGAACGCCGTCGTTTATTATGACAGCGGGCGGATCAACGCTTTCGCCCTTTATTGCAAGGTCCTCGTTTGTTGCGGGGCGATAAGAGTATTTTTGCAGTACCGATATTTTCCCCGTAGTTTCGGCGACGGCATACTGCACCTCGGATATGTCAAAGATACCATAGCCGTGCAAGGCTTCTAAAACATCGTCGATGGTGAAGCGCAGTTCGCGAAGCTCCTTCTGGTCTATTTCGCCGTCCTTTATAATAATTTTCGGGTTGCCCGAAACAATACTGCGTATTTTCCTCGATTTGAGCGCTATTCCCGACATAATAACATCAAGGCATACAAGCACAGCAACGGGAAGAAGTCCCGGTATAAGCGGAGCGGACGGGTTTTCAACGGGTAGCGTCGCTATATTTGAAACGAGAATGGTGATGACCAGCTCCGACGGTTGAAGCTCGCCTATCTGTCTTTTGCCCATAAGCCTTATTGCAAAGGTGACGAATATATAAACAATCACAGACCTGATAAAAATTATCGCCATAAAAACACCTCTCTTTTTGCTATTTTTATCTTAAAATCCTTTTATATTCGGAATATTTTTCATTCCGTCAGGGAAAAATCCTTTTAAAAGTAAGGTACGGGGAGGTTTTTTAAAATTGAACCCTTTAAGCTATGAGAACGAAAAAATTCCGCAGTCCATAGAACGCTTTATTTTAGACCTTAAAGACATCTTAGGCGATGACGCGGAGCTTCTTGTCAACCGCATTGAAATATCGGGGATAAAATGTGCGCTTGTCACCTTTGAGGGAATGGTCTCGACCTCGATAATAACCCAGCTTATTCTTCGTCCCATAGAGGAAATAAGCATAAAAAGGGCGACTCCCTTTGCGCTATGGGAGCATATAAAGACAAAGCTTATTCTCTCGACAGACCGCGCGGAAGCTTTCACATACGGCGAATTTATGAGAAGACTTATGTCGGGCTTTGCTTTTCTTTATATCGACGGAATTGACGGTGCAATGGGCTTCGGTGTTCAAGGCTATGACAAGAGAGGTATTGACGAACCTTCGGGAGAATCGGACATAAGGGGCGCAAGGGACGGCTTTACCGAAACTATCAACACAAATATCTCACTTATCCGCAGACGAGTGAAAAGTCCGACTTTACGCATTGAAAAATTCGTCATAGGAACAAAAAGCAAGACCGATGTTGCCTTTGTCTATATGACCGACAAGGTGAGCAGGTCAATGCTTCGTGAAATAAGAAGGAAACTTCAGGGGATAGAGCTTGAAACTGTTCTTACAAGCGGATATATAAAGCCGTTTTTAGAGGGGCGGTCCTTCGGATTTTTTGACT
>CALZLD010000090.1 GCA_945788225.1 uncultured Clostridia bacterium | reverse complement strand
TCGGAGTGAAAACGGGCTTTACCGATAATGCGGGCAGATGCCTTATCTCTGCGGCAGAAAAGAACGGAGTAACCCTTATCTGTGTCACACTCAGCGCTCCTGACGACTGGAACGACCACACAAAGCTTCTCGACTACGGCTTTAAAAAGTTGAAAAACTACTCGGTCGGACTTTCACCCTACGCAAAAAAAGTCCCTGTTGTCGGA
Organism: uncultured Clostridia bacterium; assembly: GCA_945788225.1. Lineage (GTDB taxonomy): Bacteria > Bacillota > Clostridia > Oscillospirales > Ruminococcaceae > RGIG4131. Next base: position 6,569 of record CALZLD010000090.1, on the reverse strand, counting down.
GCGAAAACGGATACCCTCACCCTCTATTCCGATTCAAACGGAATAATCCCTTTGCAGAACGGCGAATTTTCAAAGCTTGAAGTAAAAGTGCTCACCCCAAAATTCGTCTATGCCCCCGTTAAAAAAGGGGACATAATAGGCAGTATAGAGTACAGCGTCAACGGAGAAAACATTTTCACAGAAAACCTTTACGCCTCCCGTGACCTTGAAGTCAACGACGGCTGTTAAAATAATACAGGACGGAGAATTTTTTTGGAAAAGATAAGAATACAAAAAATCATAGCCGACTCAGGCTATTGTTCAAGAAGAAAAGCCGAGGAGTATATCAAAAACGGCAAAGTCTGCGTTAACGGGCACCCCTGCTCCTTGGGAGATAAAGCCTTGCCTGGAAGAGACTTGATAACCGTCGGCGAGGATAAAATCCCCTATGTCAAGAAAAGAAAAAAATACTACATTATGCTCAATAAGCCGAGAGGCTATGTCACAACAATGTCCGACGAGCTTGACAGAAAGTGCGTGACGGAACTTCTCGACGGCATTGACGAGCGCGTTTATCCCGTGGGCAGACTTGACCGCAATTCCGAGGGACTTTTGCTTCTCACCAACGATGGCGACTTTGCCAACAACATTATGCACCCCTCAAAGCATATCGGCAAGACCTACCGCGTTACCGTCCGTTCATCTCTCACCGACGAGCAGGTTGTGGCTCTGTCTGAGGGCGTTGTACTTGACGGAAAAATGACCGCTCCCGCCATTGTCAATGTTCTTTCACAAGAGAAAGAACGCTCTGTTTTCAGAATAACCATCTTTGAGGGCAGAAACCGTCAGATAAGAAGAATGTGTGAGGAATTAGGTCTTGAAGTTGCAAGACTTCGTCGCGTTGCGATAGGACCTCTGCGCCTCGGAATGTTAAAGCCGGGTGAATACAGAGAACTCACCGCCGAGGAACTCCGCGCTATGCGCAACGCTATCGGAAAAGAGGGTTAACAATGCTTGAAATACATCAGCGCAAGGATACAAACGGCTATGAGGATATGCTTTCGGGGATAGAATACCCCGTTATCATCGAGGCGGTAACGGGCGATAAGGTAGACGGCTTCTGCGTCTACTCCGTTTCGGACGTTACTGTTTTTATCCATAAGCTCCAATGGAACAACGACCTTTATCTCTGCGACGGCATAATAAGAACAGCGCTTTTCAAAGCCTCGTTTATAGGAATAGACAAAGCGCATTTTGCCGACGAATATATTGAGATTGCCAAAAGACTTCACCTTTGCGATGAAAACGGCAACCTTTCTTCCATAGCTTCCGTTATGGGAGGATGCGAAAACTGCAAAAAATAATTTAAAAATAACTATTGCAGAAATTTGACATTTATGGTATAATGTTAACTGGTATATTTTTAATTGAGGAGGATAAAACTATGAATTCCCAGAGCACTAAGCTTTCAGAACTCAGAAGAGCCAATGAGAATTCCGATGCGAGAAAAAGACTTACATATCTTTTTGACGACGGTTCTTTCACCGAGCTTAACGCTTTTACAAAAGAAAACGACAATCTTTCGGGCGTTGTTACAGCCTATGGATTTGTGGAGGGCAACCCCGTCTATGCTTTTTCGCAGGATAAAAATATAAAGGGCGGAGCAGTCGGAAAGGCTCACGCAAAGAAGATTGCCAAGGTCTATGAGCTTGCCGCAAAGACAGGCGCACCCGTTGTCGGAATACACGACTCCAACGGAGCGTTCATTGACGGCGGAGCGGACGCTCTTTCCGCTTACGGCGATATGCTCAAATGGACAAGCAACATTTCAGGCGTTGTGCCCCAGATTTCCGTTATCGCGGGAACCTGCGCAGGAAGCGCCGCAATGATAGCTTGCTCTTCCGACTTTGTGATTATGTCAAAGGACGCCGAGCTTTTTATGGCTCCTCCTTTCGATAAGGACGCAGGCACGGCAGAAAGCGCCGCTAAATCGGGAACAGCCTCGATAGTATGCGACGATGACAAATCAGCCGTTGAAACAGCAAGAAAACTCGTTTCAATCCTCCCTGCAAACAACCTTTCACCCGTTCCTCTCTTTGAATTTGACGAACCTGCAACAGCCTTCTCAACAGACGCAGAAAAGGCAGTTGCATCTATCGCAGACGCTGACAGCGTTATTGAGATTTCAAAGGATTTCGGACTTGCCTCATATACCGCTTTCGGCTCCGTTCAGGGCGCGACAGTCGGTTTTGCCGCAACAAATAAGACAGCACAGAAACTCAATGCCGACGATTGCGCAAAGCTTGCAAGATTTGTCAGAACCTGCGACGCTTTCTCAATCCCCGTTGTAACTCTTATCGACAGCGAAGGCTTTGAGAGCGGTTCCGCCGCAGAGATTGCAGGAAGCATCAGAAATATGACAATGCTTGCTTCCGCTTATGCCGAGGCAACAACAGTCAAGGTTTCCGTTATCACAGGCAAGGCTTACGGACCCGTGTTCGTTGCACTTTCGGGCAAGAATTCCAACTCCGATATGATTTTCGCTCTTGCAGACGCAGTTATCACTCCGCTTGCTCCCGAAACAGCAGTTGAATTTTTAAGCCACGATAAGTTAAAGGGCGCAGAAAGCGCCGCCGCAAAGAGAAAAGAACTTGCCGATGAATACATTGCGAACGAAGCTTCTGCAATAACAGCCGCAGAGAAGAACGCAGTTGACGATGTTATAGAGCCTGCTGAGCTCCGCGCAAGAATAATCTCGGCACTCGATGTTCTTTCGGGCAAGAGAGTAACAAGACTTTCCAAGAAACATAGCAATATGCCTTTGTAAAATAACAGAATAGGTGGTAAATTATTATGAAAAGATTTAATATTACTGTAAACGGAAAAGCATACGATGTCGCAGTTGAAGAAATCGGCGGAACATCAGCACCTGTTGCCGCAGCAGCACCTGCTCCTGCCGTAGCTCCCGCGGCCGCTCCCGCACCTGCCGCAGCACCTGCGCCTGCTGCCAATGTTGAGGGAACAAAGGTCACAGCTCCTATGCCCGGAAACATTCTCAATGTTAAGGTTAATGTCGGCGACGAAGTTTCCGAGGGCCAGGTTCTTCTCGTTCTCGAAGCAATGAAGATGGAAAACGATATTCCCGCAACGGTTGGAGGAAAAGTAGCCGCTATCAATGTCAAGAAGGGCGACACAGTAAACTCCAACGATGTTCTCGTTGTTATTCAGTAGCATAGAAAGGCGGAACGAAAATGGCTAAATTAAAAATCACCGAAACGGTCCTGCGTGACGCTCACCAGTCCCTTATCGCTACCCGTATGCCCATCGAGGATATGATACCCATTCTTCCCAAGATGAACGAAGTCGGCTTCCATTCGTGTGAAGTCTGGGGAGGAGCAACATTCGACTCCTGCCTGCGTTTTCTCGATGAAGACCCTTGGGACAGACTCCGTATCATCAGAAACCTTATGCCCGATACCAAACTCCAGATGCTTTTCAGAGGACAGAATATGCTCGGATACCGTCATTATGCCGACGATGTTCTTGAATATTTTGTTCAGAAGGCAGTAGCAAACGGTATCGACATTATCCGTATCTTTGACGCTCTCAACGATATCAGAAACCTTCAGACCGCTATCAAGGCGGCTAAAAAAGAGGGCGCACACGCTCAGGTTGCTATCTCTTATACAACGGGCGAAGTTTTCACAAACGAATACTACTGCAATTACGCAAAAGAAATAGAAAACGCAGGAGCAGACTCGATCTGTATCAAGGATATGGCGGCTCTTCTCACTCCCTATAATACAGAAAAGCTTGTCAAGGACCTTAAAGCAACAGTTAAAATTCCTATTCAGCTTCACACTCACTACACATCGGGACTTGCTTCTATGTGTACAATAAAGGCTGTTGAAGCAGGTTGTGACATTGTGGACACAGCTATGTCGCCTCTTGCACTCGGCACATCTCACGCCCCCACAGAATCCATCGTTGCCGCATTCAGCGGAACAGAATACGATACAGGTCTTGACCTTATCCTTCTCAACGAAATCAGAGATTACTTTATGGGACTCAGAGCCAAGTACATCAAGAGCGGACTTCTCGACCCGAAGATGCTCGCTACCGACGCTAACGCACTTATCTATCAGGTTCCCGGCGGAATGCTTTCAAACCTTCTTTCTCAGCTTAAACAGGCAGGAAAGGAAGACAAGCTCACCGAGGTTCTTCAGGAAGTTCCCCGTGTTCGTAAGGACTCAGGCTTCCCTCCGCTTGTAACACCTACATCACAGATTGTCGGAACACAGGCTGTATTCAATGTTATCAACGGTGAAAGATACAAGACAGTTACCAAGGAATTCAAGGCTCTCGTTAAGGGCGAATACGGCAAAACTCCCGTTGAGATAAGCGATGAATTCCGTGAGAAGATTCTCAAGGGCGAAGCTCCCATCACCTGCCGTCCTGCTGATAATATCGCGCCCGAGCTTGACAAACTCCGTGAGGAATGTGAAGAATGGGTAGAGCAGGAAGAAGATGTTCTCAGCTACGCAATGTTCCCGCAGGTTGCTCCCAAATTCTTTGAAAAGAGAAGAAACAAGAAGTACGGCATCGACGGAACACACGGCGACCCCGAGAATAAAGTTCATCCCGTTTAAAACACTTGACAGTACCGTTTTTTTCGGTACTGTTTTTTGTTTAAATGCTTGCTTTTGTATGGGCTTTGTGTTATAATTATATGATAGAGATTTTGTGTCAATATTAATGATTGTGAGGTTGTTACAGTGATAAAAAGCATGACCGGTTACGGCAGAGCTCAGGCAAGCGTTGACGGAAGCGACATCCTGGTAGAAATCAAGTCCGTCAATAACAGATACTACGACTTTTCGGCAAGACTTCCCAGAATGTACGGCTACCTTGAAGAAAAACTCAAAACCTTTTTAAGTGGCAGTATTTCAAGAGGAAAGATAGAGGTCTCCGTTTCGATATACAATAACACAGGCAAGGACGAAGAAATTACCCTTAACCTCGATGTTGCCAACGGCTACATAAACGCTTTGAGGGGAGCAAACGAGTCTTTGGGGCTTACCGATGATATTACTCTGTCTCAGGTTTCCCGTTTCCCCGATGTTTTCATCGTGAAGAAAATCATCGAGGACGAAGAAAGCGTCTGGAACAATATCCGTCCCGTTGCAGAAGAGGCTGTCGCTAAATTCGTTTCAATGCGTGAAACCGAAGGCGCAAAGATGAAGGACGACCTGCTTTCAAGACTTGACTTTATTTTGAAAGAGGTCGAAAAGGTTGAAATTCAGTCGCCAAAGACAACAGAAAACTATCGCAACCGCCTTTATCAGAAGTTAAAAGAGGTTCTTTCGGACAATAATATAGACGAACAGCGCATCGTCACTGAGGCTGCGATTTTCTCTGAAAAAATTGCAGTTGACGAAGAAACAGTAAGGCTCCGCAGTCATATTTCCCAGTTCAAAGAGCTTCTTGAAACGAGCGAGCCTGTGGGCAGAAAGCTTGATTTTCTTGTGCAGGAAATGAACCGCGAAGCTAACACAATAGGCTCAAAGGCTCAGGATGTCGCAATAACAAAAATCGTCGTGGATATTAAATCCGAGATTGAAAAAATCCGCGAACAGATTCAGAATATCGAATAGGAGGGACTTTTGTGAAACTTATCAGCATAGGCTTCGGCAATATGATTTCTTCCGAAAAGTTAGTGGCAATAGTTTCTCCCGAATCCGCCCCGATTAAAAGAGTTATTCAGGAAGCTAAGGAGAAAGGCACTCTTATTGACGCTACCTATGGCAGAAAGACAAGAGCCGTAGTCATAATGGAAAGCGAACATATCATTCTTTCCTCCGTTCAGCCCGAATCCTTGGCAGGAAGATTTAACGAGGAGGAAGACAATGGCAACTGAAAAAGGAATGTTGATAGTCGTTTCCGCTCCCGCAGGTTGCGGAAAGGGAACGATACTCGGAGAGATTTTAAAGGACGATAAATTCTGCTATTCCGTTTCGGCAACAACAAGAGCGCCGAGACCGACAGAGGTTGACGGAGTAAATTATCACTTTATGACCGTAGAGGAATTCAAAGACCTTGCCGATAATAACGGTATGCTTGAATACGCGCAGTTCTGCGATAATTACTACGGCACACCGAGAAAATTCGTCGAAGAAAAACTCAGTGAGGGCAAGGATGTTATCCTTGAAATTGAAGTCCAGGGCGCAATGATTGTTAAAAAGAACTTCCCCGACGCTATGCTTGTTTTCATTCTTCCGCCGTCAGTTAACGAGCTCCGCAGAAGACTTCATAAAAGGGGAACAGAAACCGACGAAGTTATTGAAAAGCGCGTTTCTAAGGCAAGCGGTGAGATAAAAATGGCAAAGTATTACGACTACACACTTGTCAATGACGACCTTGAAACCGCTATTGAAGATTTAAAAGCAATAATCCGCGCGGAGCGACACACAATAAAACGAACACAAAATATTATAGAAGAGGTGCTTGAAAATGCTTAGACCTGCAATATCACAACTTATCACAAAAGACGAAAGCTACTACTCACTCGTTATCGCCGTTGCAAAAAGAGC
>CALZLD010000089.1 GCA_945788225.1 uncultured Clostridia bacterium | reverse complement strand
AGGACGGCGATACTGTTCGCGTTTCCGTTCCTTCAGCTCTTGTCGAATCTCTCAATGGTGTTAAGAAGTTTTCGGATGTTTGTTGGCGTGTTTCAGTCCGAAATCATCCTGATTATGGTATGAGAATTACTCTTTGTGAGTAATTACAATTAAATAGTTTATAAAGGGTAAAAGCTTCTTTTTTAGCCAAGATATTTTATTTTTATATGATTCTCTCATTTTTATACCTCCACTGCTTATGAAGCTTTTGCCCTTTATATATAAGGGGGATATATGAAAAAGATAATATGTATATTTGCGGTTGTTCTCATGTTGGTTTTTTCATGTGTTCCCGCATTTGCTGATTCTTATAGCTGTGATATAGTTCCTGATAGTCCGTATATATGGGGGCTTCAAGTTTTTGATAATAACACTGGTAATGTAGTTCAATCTCGAGGTCGTAGGGCTGTTGCTCGTGCTTCTTCTGCTTCTTCTACTTCTTCCGATTCTATTTATTATTTTAAGGATATTGTATCTTTTCAGGGTACTGGTGTTACTCCTAATCCTAATACTCTGCCTAATGTAATTGAAATGATTACGGTTAATGGTTTCCGCGGTTATAAGTTTAAGCAAAAGACTGATGAATTTTATCAACATTATAATTCTTTCCATACAAACCCTTATACTTTAAATAATCTTAGAGCTACCAATAAATACCATGTTACATTTACTATGCAACAGTCAAATAACTGGGGCGCGTATCATTTGTATTTATATGACCCTGTCGACCCGTCTCGTGTTATTTCTCTTGCTAAAAAAGATTATAGCACTTCTATTGGTGTTAATGTTTCTTTTGATTTTTATATAACTATTCCAGAGACTTGGACTGGTGCTCCTACTCTTCGTTTTGAAGCTACTCAGCTTAAAAATGCCGATGTTTATTATCAAATTTTTATCAATAACTTAACTTTTACCGATGTTACTAATGAAAATTTAGACAAGGCTATTGACAAAGGTGTTGAAAAAATCGAGAATGCGGGTTCTGATTCTCCGCCACTTGATACTGATATATCTGCTTTTCAGTCTGCTATTGATACTATGAACGGTTGGCTTGACCAGTTGGATGAGTTTGCCGATTCTATTGATTCAGCGGGTCAGACTGCAAGCGCATATATAGCAAAGGGAACAGAACTTTTTAACGGCTTTATGGGTATTGCTCCTGCTTCTGTCATTGCTCTTATTGCTTTTGGTGTTGTATTCCTTGTCATTCGTAAAATAGTGGGTAGGTGATTGAATGTTAAAAATAATTGAGTATATCAAAGACTTCTTTACATTCATTCTTGAGCTTTTTAAGTTTGTCGGTAATTTGCTTTTGTCACTTGTAAATATCCTTGTCAAGTGTGTGGGATTTCTTGTTGATGTTGTTTCTGCACTTCCGACGGCTTTTGTGGTTGCTTGTACTGCTCTCGTTATAGTTTCTGTTCTTTATAAAGTTTTGGGGAGGGAGTCTCAGTCTTGAATGATTTAATAACAGCTCTTCAAGGGGCTTTCGGCTTTCTTAATAATCAAATTTACGGTATTCCGATTATTGCATTTATAGTCATTGCTTGTGTCTTTGCAATTATCGGGAGATTCATAGCGGGGAAAAAGTGATGAAAAAAATAATATCAATCTTTGCTGTTTTTCTTGTTTTGGTTTTTAGTGTTCTTCCGTGTTTTGCGGTCGAGTATTCAACCGATTTTCCGTCTTATGTTCCGATTTCTGGAGGTGCTTTCTTTGAGGTTAAATCTTCCATTGGGCAAATTACATTTGTCTGTCCGAATAACTTTAAAAACGGTTATTTCGGTTTTAGTGGTAATGGCAATAATATATGTAATATTAGTAATTCTACGGTCTCGGGGTATATCTATACCGCTTCCGGAAACAGTTATCAAGCGCGTTTTACCTCCCTTGGGAACCTCGAATATCGAACGAGTTCTGGAAGTTATTACGAATACAGGGATGTAACTATAACAGAGATACTTAACACGAATGTTACTTTTATTGATGATAAGGGGGATAGACAGACTGATAATTACTTTCTGTCTAAAGAAAACATTTTTCTGTATACTCTCCTTTTTGTTTGTGCTTCGTGCTCTGTTCTTGGTTTGTTTTTCTCACGAAAAAGGAGGGGAAATTAAATGCTTGAAGCCCTAAGGTCTCTTATAGGTTCACCGCCTGCTGGTCTTGAATTTATAGAATATCTTGTGCTTGTTGGTTTCGTGGTTGCAAGTATTTATTTTGTCTATAAGATTATATCCATAATCTTTAATATCTTTTAAAGGGGGTTTTTTACTTGGAAGCTCTTACAAGTGCTTGGTCGGCTCTTAGCGGTGGATTTACTTTTCTTACTGAAAATCCGCTTCTTATAGCCTTTATTGCTGTACCTCTTGCTCTTGGCATTGTTGGTGCGTTGGTTCGTGTTTTTGGTAGGTGATTAAATGCTTGATGTTGTTTCTATGTGGTTTAGTCAGCTACGCAGTATGGAATTACATAGTTATATCAATAGCTTGGTTTCTTCGGGTATAGGTTTGTTCCTGCTTATTCCTGTTGCGGGTGCTATTGTTGTAGCTTTGTATCATGTAATAAGGCGGTGATTTTGTGGCTGATGTTTTAACTTGGATTTCTTCAACGGCTTTTCCTGCTCTTGGTAGCTGTTGGGATTTCTTCAAGAAATGCGTTATTGATTTAATATCATTCGTTACAAGTTCGCGCCTTGTATTCATTTTTGCGCTTTTCCTTATTGGTACTATAATTTCTGTTATAGTTTTTATTGTAACTTCTACTCCAGATGTTTCAAATGCTGATTCTTCATATCCCGAATTTAAGTTTATAAAGCAACGCGACTTATACTATAGTGGATTTAATAAGCCGATTACTATGTTGTCAAAGTTTCATTTTAAACGAAAGTCCGAGGATATTTTTAAAAAATCAAACTTGCCGTTTGTTACTGTAGGTGGTTACAAGTTTTATAATCCGCATTATAAGAAAAGTACAAACAAGTATAAGGAAATGGGACGCAGTTATACTCCTCCTCGACAGAATGTTCCAGTAAAAAAAAGTTCTGCTAACATTGATATCGAGGGAGATTAACTAATATATTATAACGAAAGGAGCTTGAACAATGGGTGAGGGTACTACTGCTATTGCTTCCCTTAGCAATATAGCTTCGGGCATAGGCTCGGTTTCCACTTGGTTTTGGGGCATTTTTAAAGATTTTGTCGATATGATTGCTTCCAATGACCTCCTCCTGTGGATGGTTATTTTCGCTATTGTTGCTGGTACTGTTGGACTTGCTATTAAGGTTGTCCGAAAGTTCGGTATCAAGGGTCGCAGATAATCATTTTTAATTAACTAATTTATTGTAAAGGAGGGTTTTTCTTGACTATAGCAAATGTTCTTAGTGCTATGACTACCGTTTATGACCTTATCATTGGTATGTTTGCGAATGTTATAACTACTATTACAAGTAATCCGCTGATTTTCGTTCCTGTGCTTATTGCACTTCTTGGCGGTATTGTGATGTTTGCAATAGGTGTTATCCGTAGACTTGGTGTCCGTGGTATTTCTTCCAGTGGAAGACGCCGTAGCCGCCGCCGTAGATAAATTATTTAAGCCCGCCTTTGTTTATCCTTTGGCGGGCTTTTTTGAGGTGTTATTATGGACTTTTTAAATAATTTCAAGGATTTTTTTACTCAGTTTTTTTCCGCTTCGTTCGCTTTTCCTGAATATATAATGTATATGTCCGTTCCGTTTATTGTTGGTCTTGCTGTTAAAATTTTTAATAAAGTGAGGTTCGGGAAATGTTAGGATTCTTGAATAAAAAATTGAAGCGTCATGTTTCCGAGCCTTATTGTACTATTATAACTGGCGATAGGGGTACTGGTAAAAGCTCCGTTTTTGCTCTTATAGCTGAGGAATATCTGAAGCTCGGTTATAAAGTTTATTGTCAGTATCCTTATAAAGGTGTATATCAGATTCCAATGAAAAAGACTCTTATTAACGGAGTATATAAAGCTGATGTTGATAAGCAATGGTTATATACTGCGAATCTTTCTCATTCTGTTGTACTTATTGATGAAGCTCGTACCGTTTGGGCTGCTCGTTCTTATGCAAAATGGACGCAAGCTGATGATGAATTTTTCAATTTTTTGCGTAAAAATGATACACGGCTCTTCCTTGCTACGCAGGCGTATGATGCTTTGGATTTAAATGTTAGGCGTGCAGCAGATGAAACATTTTATCTTACAAAAGGTCTTTTACACTTGACTCATATTGAAGCTTCGCATACTACTATAGCAAAGATTGCAGATAATAATACTTCTGTTATCGGTCGTATGTTTAAAGCTGGTATGCAAAAGGTAGTTTGGGATGTTTGTGAGATTCCTGTTGGTAATTTCCTCTTTTGGCGAAAGCCTTATTACGGTAAATTTTTGACCCTTTTCACCTTTGATGAGAAGCCTGATATCCCTGTTCCTCTTTGGGATGATATTCTCTTCAATCAGACAGTGGAACAAGGGGAGGAGGGCAGTTCCCCTCCAATGGAGGGGACTGCCTGAGTCCGTTCCCTTATACTTGATATTAGCCACAAATAACAGTCACTGGAGGTTTATGCCTTGTACCGAGATTGTTTAATAGATAAAGATGTATTATACAATGCTCGTGTAAAAGTTTATCCAAATGATATATTAAAATATACTGTATTCAATAAATTGATTTTCAATCCTGATAAGGCAGAGCTTATAAATAAAATAAATAAACGAGATGATTATACAAAATCTGATAGTCCTGTTACTCGTGATGATTCTTTGAAGCGTGCAAAAGATAAGATATTTGATATTTCTTTTATCAATGGTGATTTATGGCAATATTTTATAACTTTAACTCTTGATAAATCAAAAATAGATAGATATGATAAAAAAGAAATAAATAAAAAGTTGAAAACTTGGTTGAATAATATGGTTAAAAGATATGATTTTAATTATATTATAATACCTGAATATCATAAAGACGGTGCAATTCATTTTCACGGCTTGTGCTCTGGTAATAATTTAAAATTAACATATGTTAAAATTGATAAAGGTCGGAAAGTTTATAATTTAGATAATTGGAATTTAGGTTTTTCAACTGCTATTGAATTAGATGATAATAGAACTGCTGTATCAGCTTACATAACAAAATATGTTACGAAAGATACTACTAAAATATTAGGTAATGTTTATTATGCTGGAGGTCATAGTATTAAACGCGATTGTAAATCATTCTATCAAAATATAGATTATTCAGAATTTAAAGGTCAAGAAACAACTATTCCAAACACTTGTATTAAAGTAAAGTATTCTATTGTTGGATATTTTCCCTTTAAATGATGAATAATTAAAATTTCCCCCCGCCTTTCGGCGGGAGGTTTTTTTATCTTATTTCTTTTTCGTCATCGTATATTTCAACCCATTCGTTTTCCGTTCCTCCGATTGGTAATAGTATTTTTCCGTCTTCTGTTTTCCAGACAAAATAATCTTTAATTTTTGCGTTTATTTTTTCATCTACAAACCTACATAATTCTTTATCTCTTATTTTATACATCTTGCTTTACTCCTTTTTGTTTTTTTTGAAAGCTTTTCCTTTACTTTCTGTCTATATTATACACTTTTTTTGGTGTTCTGTCTATTCGCTTTTTGCACAAACTTAAACACATTTTTTTGTGCATATTGTACACTTGTTTTTGTGTTTGTTTTTTGTTATAATTTCCTCGGGAGGTGATTATTTGAAGCTTTGTTATAAAATTGATGTTTTGTCTGCGTTGAAGTCTTCGGGCTTTTCTTCTTATCGGCTTCGCCGTGATAAGATTCTCGGTGAAGCTGTGATTCAAAAACTTCGTAGCGGTGATGGTGTCGGCTGGTCTACTCTCGAGATCCTCTGTAATCTGTTATCCTGCCAGCCCGCGGATATTATCGAGATGAGGTGACTTCTCGTGTCTGCCTGTTTCCCTTTTTCACTTGCTCGGTACGGATCCGCGGTCAAGGCGCGCGCGTGCGCCTTGGTTTGAGCGTCTCGTGGGTATATGTTCGGCTTCCGCTTTTTTTATCGCGGACGCAACGAACGCTTTTCCCTTTTCCGCTTCTTGCCCCCTTGTCAGCCCGCGCCGTAGGCGCAATACTGTGTAAATTGTACAATCCAGCTTCCCTTTTTTTGTGCATTGTTACAATATTACATTTTTTTGTTGACAAGTGCTTGAATATTGTCTATAATGTGATTGTAGTTAGAAATTAACTATAAATTCAAATTCTGGAGGTTAAAAAAATGTCAAATTCAAAAATCATTCGCGCTCCCGTTTCTTTTACTGATGAAGATTATTTTCACTGTTCAAATTGTATTGACCTTGTTGAATATCTTCTCAGCCCGAGTACAGACGGTGAATCACTTTATATCACTCCTGATGATATTGAATTTCTTGCTCGGTTGGTATACCGCGCATATAATATTATGGGTGATGTAATTGAAGCTTCGGAGGGTCCTGATTATGTTATATAATATTCTGAATCTTATCGGGCTTTATGGTAGAGCTTTTATTGAACTTATTAAAAATTTATTTTAAGGAGTAATTAAAAATGATTGTTGAACTTAAAGGTAATTTTCTCGGTACTCATTCTACTGTGAGTAAATCTAACGGTAATACATATTATACCGCTGATGTTTACTGCGAGGACGGCGATACTGTTCGCGTTTCCGTTCCTTCAGCTCTTGTCGAATCTCTCAA
>CALZLD010000088.1 GCA_945788225.1 uncultured Clostridia bacterium | reverse complement strand
AAATTTTAATACCCCATTTTTTCAAGGAACCATCTGCCGTCGGAGCTTTTGAGCATTTTGAGGCTTATCTCGGCTGTTCCTCCGCTTTTCTGCGAAACGGTGACGGTAATATCGGCGCTTTTGCTTGTCGCGTTAGTCACCTTGACTGTGTAGCTTGAAAAGTCCTTGTCATAGCTTAAATCGGGCGAAGCTGTCGTCTTGCAAAGCTCGCCGTTTGCTTCAAAATATCTTGGGGTGTTGCCCTCTTTTAAAGAGAGAAGTCTTGTCGCTTCATCGGGGATATAGGTGTTCTCGACAAAAGCTTTGAACTCGGCATAGTTTGCAAAAACCGATGTATCGCAGGGAACTGTTCCCTCGGGATAATTTTCATAGCTGAACTCGCTTTCGGGCTTGGGTGGAAGCTGAGCTATCTTAAAATATGTAACGGCGTCAAAGTTTGCCTCGACAAGAGGCAGAGCCGCCGAAAGAGCTTCTTCTGAATTTTTTTTCGCCGCCGAGGACGAAATGACTACTGCGGCAACGACCGCTATTATTACCGCAACAATACCTGCGGCTATGAATTTAACTGCCTTTGGCACAAAAACAACTCCTTTATTTTCTTTTGAACAGAATTCCTATGGTGTTGGGACCGCAATGGGTGGATACGGTACAGCCTGCGTCGGTTTCTATTATCTCATCAAAGCTGCCATATTTTTTAACAGCTTTTTTTACTGCGTCCACAATGCTTTGGTCGCAGGGAGAATGGGTTATGAAAACGCGGTCTGTGTCAATGTCCGTTCTGCCGTCAAGGCGTTCTTTTACATACTGTTCGGCGACCTTTTCCATACTTCCTCTGTATTTTTTTCCTACCGACATTTTTCCGTCACGGACTTCTATGCAGGGGCGCAGGTGAAGAACATTTGCGCCGAATGCCGCTACTGCCGAGCATCTTCCGCCGCGACAAAGATAATCGAGCTTATCTATTACAAAGCTTGCTTCGACCTTTTCTGTCAGAGCGTTCATAGCTGATACAATCTCCTGCGGCTCTGCGCCGTTCTGAGCCATTTTTGCCGCCTCGACAACTATATGTCCGCTTCCGCTTGAAAGGTTTCTGCTGTCTATTGCATAGACATTTTCAAGGCCTTCCGCCGCAAGAGAGGCATTCTGAAAACAACTTGAAAAATCCGAACTGATATCAATATGAATTACAGCGTCGTATTCTTTTGAAAGGTCATAAAAATAATCGACATAATCGGCAGAATTTATCGCCGCCGTTGAAACAAGCCCTCCGCCGTTTTCGACATAATCGAATATGTCCTTCGGAGTGATGTCAACACCGTCACGGAAAGAAGCACCATCCCTCACAACATATAAAGGAAGTATTCCTATATCATATTTTTCAATGGTTTTGCGGTCAAGGTCGCAGGTGCTGTCGGCGGTGATTTTTATTTTCATATTCTATAACCCCTTTTTAAAACAGCTTTTCGGTTAACTGATACATTATTATATCATTATACCATCATTTATTATTTATTGCAATAGCCAAATGCGGTTGACATTGCTTTTTATGAGTGATATAATTGATATAATTTATTATTTTATCGGTATGGAGGATTTTGTTATGAAAAAGGTCGGATTTGATAACGACAAATATCTTAAAATGCAGTCCGAGCATATCAGGGAACGCATTGCAAAGTTCGGGGGAAAGCTTTATCTTGAATTCGGCGGAAAGCTGTTTGACGACTATCACGCGTCAAGAGTTCTTCCGGGATTTAAGCCCGACAGCAAGTTGCAGATGCTGTTACAGCTCAAGGACGACGCTGAAATCGTCATTGCAATAAATGCAGGGGACATTGAAAAGAACAAGATAAGGGGCGACCTCGGCATTACATACGATGTGGATGTGTTAAGACTTATTTCGGCTTTCCGCAGCGTAGGTCTCTATGTCGGAAGCGTTGTGCTGACGCAGTATGACGGACAGAACGCCGCCGACCATTTTGCAAAGCGTCTTGAAGGAATAGGCGTAAAGGTATACAAGCACTACCATATAGAAGGATACCCCTCAAACCTGCAACATATTCTCAGCGAAGAAGGTTTTGGCAGAAACGACTATATAGAGACCGAAAGAAGACTTGTCATTGTCACCGCTCCGGGCCCCGGAAGCGGTAAGATGGCAACCTGTCTTTCTCAGCTTTACAACGAGCATCAGCGCGGAGTAATAGCAGGCTATGCCAAGTTTGAGACCTTCCCGATATGGAATATCTCTCTTAAACACCCTGTCAATATCGCTTATGAGGCGGCGACAGCTGACCTTAACGATGTCAATATGATAGACCCGTTCCACCTTGACGCTTATGGCACAAAGGCGGTAAACTACAACCGCGATGTTGAAATTTTCCCCGTTCTCAACGCAATGTTTGAAAGAATACTCGGCAAGTCGCCCTATAAGTCGCCGACGGATATGGGAGTAAATATGGCAGGCAACTGCATTGTCGATGATGAAATAGTCGCGGCGGCGTCAAAGCAGGAAATTATCAGAAGATACTACTCGGCGCTCTGCAACGACCGCCAGGGCAGAGGCTCGAAAGATGAAATATACAAGCTTGAGCTTTTGATGAACCAGGCAGGAATAACCACGGCGGACAGAAAGACCGTTGCCGCCGCACTCAATAAGGCGGAAGCTACGGGAGAGCCTGCCGCCGCTATCGAGTTCCCCGACGGAGAAATAGTGACGGGCAAGACCTCGGAACTTCTCGGAGCATCATCGGCTATGCTCATAAACGCGCTCAAAAGGCTTGCGGGAATACCCGACGATACACTGCTCATTTCACCGAATGTAATAGAGCCTATCCAGAAGCTCAAAACGGAGCATCTCGGCAACCAGAACCCAAGACTTCACACCGACGAGGTGCTTATCGCGCTTTCAATATGCGCTGTTACAAACCCCGTTGTTCAGTCGGCTATGAAACAGCTTCACAACCTTGCGGGATGCGAGGTGCATTCAAGCGTTATTCTTTCTCACATAGACGAGAATGTGTTCAAAAAGCTTGGAATAAACCTCACCTGCGAGCCGAAATATCAGGAAAACAAATTCTATCAGAAATAGCTTTAAATTGCCGTCCGCATTATATCGGGCGGCAATTTGTTTATCCTACACAAATTGCCTAAGGGAAAAATATGCATTAACTGTCACCGAGTGAAAATAATAATCCGCACGCTTGTATTTTGTTGACATTATACAAAAGCTATGATAAAATAATTTACGGTTATTTGCTTAATGCTAATGTCGGATACATAATCCGATAGCGTTTATGCGGAATTCAAAAGGAGGCAGAGTAATGAAAATAATCGGTACAGGCGCGTATGTACCTGAAAAGATAATAACAAACGACGACCTTTCAACAATGGTTGAAACATCTGACGAATGGATAACACAAAGAGTCGGGGTAAAAGAGAGGAGAGTTTCCGTCAATGAAACTGCGGCGGATTTCGGCGCCGAGGCGGCAAAGAAGGCTCTCTTGTCTGCAAATATTTCAGCAGAGGACCTTGACCTTATCATAGTATCGACAATAACGGGCGAAACCCTTTGCCCGACAACAGCGGCGCTCATTCAGAAAGCTATCGGAGCTACTTGTCCTGCGTTCGATATGCAGTCGGCCTGCAGTGGCTTTATGTTTGCTCTTGACACGGCTGACTCGTTTATTTCAAGCGGCAAGGGCTATAAGAATGTCCTTGTTGTCGCAACGGAAAGAATGAGTAAAATTCTCGACTGGACAGACCGTTCGACCTGCGTTATCTTCGGCGACGGAGCAGGCGCGGCGGTAGTTACGGAGGGCGATGGATACTTAGCTTCAAGCCTTTATACAAAGGGCGACGATGAAGTGCTTTACATTCCTTCCTGCACAAAGAATTCACCGTTCTTTGAGAAGGAATACGCTGACACAAAGGTGTTTATGAACGGCTCTGAGACATTCAACTTTGCCGTGAGAAAAATTGTCGACGATATAAAGGAAGTTGCTGAAAAAGCGGGAATTTCCGTTTCGGATATTGACTATATCGTATCACATCAGGCAAACATAAGAATAATAAGCTATGCTTCAAAAAGACTCGGCATACCTATGGACAAGTTCGTCGTTGATATCGACAAATACGGCAACACCTCGTCGGCAAGCGTTCCCATGGCTCTTGACGACCTTGTAAAAGAGGGAAAGCTCAAGGACGGCGACATTATTGCAATGTGTGCATTCGGCGGAGGATTATCTTCTTCGGCGTGCATTATAAAATGGTCAAAATAATTTTTAGGAGGAACCTACAATGACAGAAGAAAGAATTATCAAGGTAATCGCATCTCATCTTGAGATGGAAGAAAGCGAAATCACAGAGGCTACAACATTTGAAGACCTCGGCGTTGACTCACTTGACGCAGTTGAGATCATGATGGAGCTTGAAGACGAATTCGGCGTTGAAGTTAAGGCTGAAGAAGCAGGCAAGTCCGTTAAGGAACTCGCTGACTACCTCAATGCAAAGCTTGGCTAAGATGTAAAAGTCACCGCACAAGGCCCGAAAAGGCTTTGTGCGGATTTATCCGCCAAAATTAAGGAGAAAGCTTCGGCGTGACAATAAAAACGCCAACCTAACATAACCGAAAGGAAGTGACGGGGATATGATTAAATCGTCAATCTGTGAACAGATAGGCATAGAATATCCTATTTTTCAAGGGGGAATGGCTCGTATATCGGACGGCGCTCTTGCAGCGGCAGTTTCCGAGGCGGGCGGACTTGGTATCGTTTCTGCCGCAAGCGGAGATGTAAATCAGGTCGCAGAACAGCTCGACATTGCAAAGAAGCTTACCAGCAAACCGTTCGGCGTCAATGTTATGCTCAGGGGTGAGAATATCGACGCTCTTGCAAAGCTTATTGCAGAAAAAAAACCTGCCGTTGTTACAACGGGAGCAGGTAATCCCGAAAAGTATATGGATATGTGGAAAGCCGCAGGAATAAAGGTTATTCCTGTTGCGGCGTCGGCTTCTTTTGCAAAGATATTTGAAAGAGCGGGCGCGGACGCTGTTGTTGCAGAAGGTTGCGAATCGGGCGGACATGTCGGTGAGCTCACTACAATGGCTCTTGTGCCTCAGGTTTGCGACGCAGTAAGTATTCCCGTTATCGCCGCAGGAGGAATTGCCGACGGCAGAGGAGCCGCGGCGGCATTTATGCTCGGCGCAGAGGGCATTCAGGTGGGAACAAGATTTCTTGTTGCGACAGAGTGCTCAATAAATCAGAATTATAAGGACAAGGTCCTTAAAGCGTCGGATACATCAACGATAGTAACAGGCAAAAGATTAGGACATCCCGTAAGAAGCCTTAAATCCCCGTTCTCAAGAGAATATGCAAAAATCGAGTACACCTCTATTTCAAACGAGGACCTCGAACAGTTTGCGGTAGGCTCTCTTGCCGCCGCAGTTAACGGTGACGATAAGCACGGCTGTTTCCTTGCAGGTCAGATTTCGGGACTTATCAATAAGGAGCAGACTTCGGCTGAAATTATAAAAGAAATTATGGAACAGGCTGAGGAACTTCTCAGAGGAGGAGCAAAATGGGTAAGATAGCATTTGTATTCGCAGGTCAGGGCGCTCAGTACAGCGGAATGGGCAAGTCGCTCTATGAAGCGTCACAGGCTGTAAAAAATCTTTACGATACAGCAGAAAATATCCGCAAGGGCACAATGGCGCAGTCCTTTGAAGGCTCGCCTGACGACCTTAAAAAGACAGAAAACACCCAGCCCTGCCTTTTTCTTGCAGACCTTGCCGCCGCTGTCGCTCTTGACGAGGCAGGAATAAAGGCGGACGGCGTTGCAGGTTTTTCTCTCGGAGAAATTGCGGCTCTTGCATTTGCAAAAACATATTCATACGAGGACGGCTTCAAAATCGTCTGCGAAAGAGGAAAACTTATGGGCGCGGCTTCATCAGCCGAAGAAACGGCAATGTGCGCTGTTCTTAAACTCGAAAGAGAAGATGTAATAAACCTTGCCGCAAAGTATGACAGACTTTATGCAGTAAACTACAACTGCCCCAAACAGACCGTTGTTTCGGGACTTAAAAGCAGTATCGACGAATTCTCGAAAGAGGTTTCGGAAAAAGGCGGAAGATGCGTTCCCCTTGCAACAAGCGGTGCGTTCCATTCGCCCTTTATGAGTGAAGCCGCAGAAAAATTTGCGGAATATCTCAAAAACTTTACATTGAAAACACCCGGTATCCCCGTTTATTCAAACCCGACTGCAAAGCCTTATGAGGGAGAAGTCATTGACACCCTCGGCAAGCAGATGTGCAGTCCTGTCAAGTGGGAAGATACCGTAAGAAATATGATAGCTGACGGCTTTGACACATTCATCGAAGTCGGCGCAGGAAAGACTCTCAGCGGACTTATCAAGAAAACTTCATCGGAAGTCAAGGTCTATAATGTTGACACGGCGGACGACCTTGCCGCAACAGTAAAGGCGGTGAAGGAGAATGCTTAACGGAAAGGTAGCCGTTGTAACGGGCGGTTCGAGAGGCATAGGCGCGGCGGTAGCCGAGGCTATGGCAAAAAACGGCGCGGATGTTGCCGTTATCTATAAGGGAAGCGCAGAGAAGGCTCAGGCTGTATGCGATAAAATCACAGAAGAATATAAGGTAAAGGCAAAGTGCTACTGTTGTGATGTAGCCGTAACAAAGGAATGTGCAGAAACCGTTGCAAAGGTAATCGAAGATTTCGGCGGAGTTGACATTCTCGTAAATAACGCAGGTATCACAAAGGACAACCTTCTTGTTTCTATGAGCGAGGAAGAAT
>CALZLD010000087.1 GCA_945788225.1 uncultured Clostridia bacterium | reverse complement strand
CTTGACGAGCCGACGGCAATGCTTGACCCTATCGGCAGAAAAGAAGTAATGAAAACCATTAAGAAGCTCAACCGCGAAAACGGAGTAACAATAATTCTCATTACACACTATATGGACGAAGCTGCAAAGGCGGATAGAATAGTTGTAATGGACAGCGGACAGATTATTCTTGACGGCACTCCCAAGCAGGTTTTCAAAAATGTCGACCTTTTAAAAGAAGTAGGGCTCGATGTTCCGCAGGTGACAGAGCTTGCATACGGACTCAGAAAAAACGGAATAGATATTCCCGATGATATAATCACCGAGGAAGAATGTATCGAAGAAATCATAAAAATTATTGAGAAAGCAGGAAAGTAACTTTGGCTATTATTAAAACGGAAGACTTGACCTATGTTTATAGCGCAGGTACTCCCTTTGAGAAAAAAGCGATAGATAATCTCAATATTGAGATAGAAGAGGGCGAGCTTGTCGGAATAATCGGACATACAGGCTCGGGTAAATCAACCTTTATTCAGCATCTTAACGGTCTTTTAAAGCCATCTTCTGGCAAAATATTTATAGACGGAACAGATATATGGCAGGACAAGCAGACAACCCTTGCAACAAGATTTAAAGTGGGACTTGTTTTTCAGTATCCCGAATACCAGATTTTTGAAGAGACAGTTTATAAAGATATTGCTTTCGGACCGAAGAATATGGGACTTTCGGAGGAAGAAATAGACAAGCGCGTGCGTGAAACGGCAAAGCTTGTTGAAATATCTGATGAACAGCTTGAAAAGTCCCCGTTTGAGCTTTCGGGCGGACAAAAGCGCCGTGTTGCAATAGCGGGAGTTATGGCGATGCGTCCGAAGGTTCTTATCCTGGACGAGCCTTGCGCAGGTCTTGACCCCAAGGGGCGCGACCGTATTCTCGATAAAATAAAGGAATATCACGAGGAACAGAAATCAACTGTCCTTCTTGTAAGTCACAGTATGGAGGATGTTGCAAAAATCGCAACAAAGATACTCGTTATGAATAACGCGTCGATAGTCTGCTATGATGAACCGCCCAAGGTTTTCGGAATGGCGGAGGAAATATCAAAAATGGGACTTGATATTCCCCAGATAACAAAGGTTTTCAACGCGCTAAAAGAAAAAGGCTATCATATTGCCGACGATGTCTACACCGTTCCTTATGCACTTAAAAAGCTCCTTGCCTATCTTGACAATAAGGGGGTAAAGGACAATGCTTAAAGATATTACAATAGGTCAGTTTTTTCCAGGAAACTCTATTATTCACCGCCTTGACCCAAGGTTTAAAATTATAATTACCGCGGTATTCATCACATTTCTTTTCTGCGCCGATACCTTTGCGGGTATCCTTGTGGGAATGTTATTTGTCGCACTGACAGTTATGCTTTCAAAAATCCCCGTCAAGATGATTTTCAAGGGTATGAAAAGCATCGTACCGCTTATAATTTTCACATCGGTGCTGAATATCTTCTTTATTGAGGGAGAAATTGTCTTTCATTGGCAGTTTATCAAGATAACAAAAGAGGGACTTGAAATGTCAGCCTTTATGGTGCTGAGAATAATATGCCTTATTTCAGGAACATCCCTTCTGACATATACTACATCACCCATCACTTTGACGGACGCTATTGAACAGCTTCTTGCTCCGCTCAAAAAGATAAAGGTCCCTGTTCACGAGTTTGCTATGATGATGACGATAGCATTAAGGTTTATTCCTACCCTTATTGAAGAAACCGACAAGATTATGTCGGCTCAGAAGGCAAGGGGAGCTGACCTTGAAACAGGCGGTCTTATGAAAAGAGCAAAGGCGCTCGTTCCTATACTTATTCCGTTGTTTGTTTCCGCTTTCAGAAGAGCGGAGGAACTTGCTGTTGCAATGGAATGTCGTTGTTACAGAGGCGACGAGGGCAGAACTCGTCTTAAACAGCTTAAATCGGGCGGAAAGGATTATGTTGCCCTTGCTGTTTCGCTCTTGTTCTTTGACGCTGTAATTTTTCTTAACTGTATTTCATAAGTAGGTGTTTTATGAGAAATATCAAGGTGACAATGTGCTACCGAGGAACAAATTATCACGGATTTCAGAGACAGGATAACGCTCTTGCCGTTCAGCAGGTTGTCGAAGAGAAGCTTTCAAAAATTCTCGGAGGGGAAAACGCCGTAATATACGGCTGTTCAAGAACCGATACGGGCGTTCACGCACTCAACTATTGCTTTAATTTCAAAACCGAAAGAACAATTCCGCTTTTAGGACTGCAACGCGGACTTAATTCTGAGCTTCCCAAGGATATTTCCATTCTCTCCTGCGAAGAGGCGGACGATGATTTTCACGCAAGGTATTCCTGCAAAGGCAAGGAATATATCTATAAGCTTCATTGCAGCGAATCGCACGACCCTTTTTCTGAGGACCTTGCCTTTCACTACCGCAGAAAGCTTGATTTTTCGCTTTTACAAAGCCAGGCGAAAGATTTTATTGGAACGCACGATTTCAAAGCGTTCTGCTCGTCGGGCTCCGATAAAGAAATAACGGTGAGGACAATTTTTGATTTTTCTGCCGAGCAGAACGGCACCGAAGTGTTGCTCAGGGTTTCGGGCGACGGGTTTTTATATAATATGGTCAGAATTATGGTCGGAACTTTACTCTGGATAAACGAGGGAAAGATTGAAAAAGATACTATTCCCCAGATAATAGAAGAAAAAAACAGGCTTAAAGCAGGCAAGACCGCACCTGCCTGCGGACTTTATCTGAATAAGGTTTTTTATTAGCGAAAGGATTTTATCTATGGCGATAGAATACAATCTTAACGATATGCAAAACAGAAGACGCAAAAAAAAGCTTGTCCGTTTTCTTAAAAAAGCGGCGGTAGTCCTTGCTATTGTCGCTCTGGGAGTTTTAGCGTATATTTTCCGTGCAAAGTGGATTCCTCTCTTTGAGGGTATAGGCGCAAAGTATCAGAATTCTGTCCGCAACAGCGGAGAGCTTGCTGAAGATAACTTTCCCATAAAAATAAGAGGAACAACAGAGCACGAAATTGGCGTTATTGAAAATTACCTTACATATCTTGATGACACGCATTTTTATATGTACTCTGTCGACGGCGAGCTTGTTGCGGAGCGTCAGCACAGCTATTCTTCGCCCATACTTAAATCAGGCAGTAAAAGAGCTTTGATATACGATTGCGGAGGAAAGAAGCTTAAAGTTGAAAGCCGTCAGAAAACAGTATATGAAAAAGAATTTGAGGGCAACATCATCCTTGCAAAACTCAGCGGCAACGATTCGGCGGCGGTGGTTTCAGAAAGCGACGGTTTTGCTTGCGTTATGTATGTATACAACCCCGACGGTACAGAGAGATATACCATAAAAAATGTTGACGCGAGAATAACCGATGTCGATTTCTATGTCGGAAGTGCAGGTTGTATAACTGCAAATGTCGGAGTTAAGGGCGGAAAGCTTATTTCAGCGATTTCAAAATATGACTTTTCAAAAACCGAACCCGACTGGCAGTCGGAGCCTGTCGATACTTATGCAATATCTGCTGAAATATTGCAAAACGGTGATATTGCGGTATTCGGTGATACCAAGTTTGCATATTATTCAAGTGACGGCGCCCTTGCCGGAACATACAGCTATCCATCATCGCTTTCGGGATTTTCATCCGGCGGCTCGACATCCGCTATACTTCTTGAAAGAGAAGAATTCAGAAAATCTACACTTGTTATAATAAATGATATCAATAACCCCATAACCATAGAACTTGACAAAACGGCAAAAGGGGTTTATACTTCGGAAAAAGAGGTTTATGTTCTGACATCAGACGAACTTGTTGCCTATTCCTTTGACGGAGTAAAGATAGATTCGATAAGCGTTTCGGATAACTATACGGGCTTTGTCAAGATAGGCGACCATATATTCCTTAACGGATATAACGAGATTAACAGAACTGATTTTACAGGTTAACTGTAATTCCGAGAGGAGAATTGCTTTGGAAGTTGGATTTGCATATTTTTTTGATATTCTTACAATAGTTGTAATAGTCTCCGCTATATATTCCTGCGGAAAGCAAGGCTTTGTCAAGTCTATCATCACTCTTGTGGGATACTGCATAGCGGTTATTGTATCGGTTTTTGCAGGGAATGCGCTTGCGCCGAAAATATATGATTCCGCTGTCCGTCCCGAAATAATATCGGTTGTCAATGAACAGCTTGACGGCGCGGATGTACCCTATGAAATCACTAACGCGCTCAACAGCAAATACGGCAAATACGGAGTAACTTTTGAAAAATCCGATATTGTCAATATACTTGGAAAGAATAAAGAGGAGTCTGCGCAGAATATCATAGATTTTGTTTATGATAAGGCAGGCTTTACCATAACAGTTGAGGACGCCGACGGTATCATAGGCTCTATTTTTGATGAAAAGGTCAGCGATAACGCAAGGGAATATCTTCCTGCGGGCATAACCGTCAATCTGATAAGCTTTGACGATGAAGAAGCCTGGAACGACGCTGTTACGGCAATAACGGGCGGAACGGAAGAACTTGCAGGCTTTATCGAAAAGTATTTTGTCCGCGATTATGCCGTTTCAATAGTGCGATTTGTTATCTCAATTTTGACATTTGTCATTTTAACTGTTATAATGAATATTGCGCTCAGATTTGTTACAATTATTGATAAGCTCCCCATTATCAACGCTGTTAACGCTTTTCTCGGCGGAGTTCTCGGTGCTGTTCAGGGAGTAATCATAATGTATATTATAGTGCTTTCAACTCATCTTATTGTCACTATCGGCGGAGACAGTATGCTTGTCTTCAATACCGAAACAATAGGAATGACTTATATATTCAAGCTATTATACAATCTTGTATAATACTTTTTCAGGGAGGGATTGCAGATGCTTTGCACAAGATGCAAAAAGCGTATGGCTGTCGTATTCATTACCGCTATGCAAGGAAATGAAAAACGCGATGAAGGACTTTGCCTTGTATGCGCAAGAGAACTCAATATTCCGCAGGTCAGGGAATATATGGACCAGATGGGTATTACCGATGAAAACATAGAGGACTTTTCACAGCAGGTTGAGGACCTTGAAGACCAGTTTGAAATGGGCGGTTCGGACACTATGCCGAGCTTTATCCAGAATTTTATGATGGGCGGATTTCCAAGCGCGTCCGATAAAAAATCCTCTGACGATGACGATATCTTTGACGATGAACCTATAGACTCATCGGACGAAGATATGTTCGATATGTTAAAAAAACAGGATGACGAAATCAAGACAAAAGGCAAAAAAGAAAAGAAAAAGAAAGAAAAGAAACTCAGATATCTTCCGAATTACTGCACACACCTTACACAAAAGGCGCGCGACGGCGAAATTGACCGCATAATAGGCAGAGAAAAGGAAATATCAAGAGTAATTCAGATTCTTTCAAGAAGAACAAAGAACAACCCCTGCCTTATCGGTGAACCGGGCGTCGGAAAGACTGCAATAGCCGAGGGCATTGCTCAGAAAATAGCTTCTGGTGATGTTCCTTTCAATATCGCAAATAAAGAGCTATATCTGCTTGACCTTACCGCTCTTGTAGCGGGAACACAGTTCAGGGGACAGTTTGAGAGCCGCGTCAAAGGTCTTATTGACGAGGTTAAGGCTGAGGGGAATGTTATCCTCTTCATTGACGAAGTTCACAATCTTGTGGGAACAGGCGACAGCGAAGGCTCGATGAATGCGGCAAACATCTTAAAGCCCGCCCTTTCAAGAGGAGAGGTTCAGGTGATAGGCGCAACGACCTTCAAGGAGTACAGAAAATACATTGAAAAAGACAGCGCTCTTGAAAGAAGATTTCAGCCTGTTACCGTAAACGAGCCTACCATAGAAGATACGGTAAGCGTTCTTTGCGGAATAAAAGAATACTACGAAAAGTTCCACAAGGTAAAGGTCACAGACGATATACTCCGTTCCTGCGCCGTTCTTTCAGAGCGTTACATCAACGACAGATTTCTGCCCGATAAGGCTATTGACCTTCTTGATGAAGCTTGCACAAGAGCAAGCATCAAGCACCCCGAAATTGCAGAGTTTGTCAAGAAGAGCAAGGAACTTGAACTCAAACGCAAAGAAGTAAACGATATAGAGGACAGCAGTTCACCCGATTATGAAAAGCTTTCTGTCGCCAAGGCGGAACTTTTACAGCTAGAAAATGAAATAAAGCCCCTTAGTGAAAGCGTTGACAGCATAACAGTCACAAACGAGGACCTTTCAAGAGTAATCGAACTCTGGACAGGTATTCCCGCAAATAAAATAATGGAAAGCGAATTCAAGAAAATAACAAGCCTTGAAGACGCTCTTAAAGCAAAGATTATCGGTCAGGACGAAGCTGTTGAGCTTGTTGCAAAGGCAATAAAGCGAACAAGAGCTCAGCTTTCAAAGCGTCGCAGACCTGCAAGCTTTATTTTCGTAGGTCCCACAGGCGTCGGCAAAACCGAGCTTGTCAAGGTTCTTGCTTCCGAAATGTTTGACGGTGTTGACCCTCTTATAAGACTTGATATGACTGAGTTTATGGAAAAGCATTCGGTTTCAAGAATAGTAGGTTCGCCTCCTGGATATGTCGGATACGACGAGGCAGGTCAGCTTACAGAAAAAGTTAGAAGAAAGCCTTACTCAGTTATTCTTTTTGACGAAATTGAAAAGGCTCATCCCGATGTTATGAACATTCTTCTGCAAATTCTTGACGAAGGCAGAATAACCGACGCTCAGGGCAGAAATGTCAACTTTGAAAATACCGTTATCGTTATGACCTCAAACGCAGGCTCATCTGATAAATCTTCGGGACTCGGATTTAATAAATCCGAAAACGAAATAAGCAAAGAAAA
>CALZLD010000086.1 GCA_945788225.1 uncultured Clostridia bacterium | reverse complement strand
ATTCAGGCAAAAGAACAGCTCAACGCAAAAAATCTCCGTGAATGTACCATTGAAGAAATAGCAAGAGAAATAGGCGCAAAGCCTTCCGATGTGGTCACCGCCCTTGAAAGCATAACAGACCCTATCTCTCTCTATGAACCCGTTTTCTCCGATTCGGGCGATACTCTTTATGTTATGGACCAGATAGGCGACAACGACAGCGACTCCGACTGGGTGGACGAGCTTTCTCTCAAAGAGGCGATAAACACCCTTATGCCGAGGGAGAAGAATATCCTCTTCCGCCGTTTTTTTCAGGGCAAGACTCAGGTCGAGGTCGCCAAGGAGATAGGCATTTCTCAGGCACAGGTCTCACGGCTTGAAAAAAGCGCTCTCGACAGAATAAAAGGAAAGATATAGCACTTTCTCTCATAGAATGTTAACTATGGGGTGATAAATATGATATGCAGTCTTTCCGAGCTCAGACAAAAGGAAGTTATAGATATTACCGAGGGAATAAAAATCGGCTTTGTGGATGATATTGAAATAGATACCGAAACCTCGTCCGTAATAGCTCTTGTCGTTTACGGCAGACCGCGCTTTCTAGGGCTTTTCGGCAGAGACGAGGATATGATAATCCACTGCGACGAAATATCGGTCATCGGCAGGGATACTATTCTTATAAAACCCCGAAAACCGAGTGAAGTTACAAAAAAATCCTCTTTTTCGATAGAAAGTTTGTGCAAATAAACAAAAAGAAATTTCTTGTAATAAACCGCCCGATATGATATAATTATTAAGCACTTCACACGCAGGGCTTTTATCTTTGGTTCCCGGTTGCCAATCGGGTTACGATAAGTCAAGCACTGCGGAGGCAAAAAAATAAACCAATTTAACAGGAGGAACTACAATGGGAGTAGTATCTATGAAACAGCTTCTTGAAGCAGGCGTTCACTTCGGACACCAGACAAGAAGATGGAACCCTAAAATGGCACCTTACATCTTTACGGAAAGAAACGGTATCTACATTATCGACCTTCAGAAGACCGTAAAGAAACTCGAAGAGGCTTACAATTTCGTTCACGAGCTTTCAGCAAGAGGAGAAACAGTCCTTTTCGTAGGAACAAAGAAGCAGGCAGGCGATTCCGTTAAGGAAGAAGCTATCCGTTGCGGCGGTTACTATGTAAACGCAAGATGGCTCGGCGGTATGATGACAAACTTCAAGACAATCAAGAAGAGAATTGAACGCCTTGCACAGCTCAGAACAATGGAAACAGACGGCACATTCGATCTCCTTCCCAAGAAGGAAGTAAGCAAGCTCACCCTTGAAATCGAAAAGCTTGAGAAATTCCTCGGCGGTATCAAGAATATGGACAAACTTCCCGGCTGTCTCTTCATCGTTGACCCCCGCAAGGAAAAGATTGCAGTAGCAGAAGCCAAGAAGCTCGGTATCCCGATAGTTGCTATCGTTGATACAAACTGCGATCCCGATGATGTTGACTATGTTATCCCCGGCAACGACGACGCTATCAGAGCGGTTAAGCTCATCGCAGGCGCTATCGCTGACGCTGTAATCGAAGGCAGACAGGGCACAGAAAACGCCGCTGCAACAGAAGAAGCAGAAGCTGAGGAAGCTGCCGAATAATTATCGAATATCTTCACTATTATAGATTTGGAGGAACAAACAATGGCTACTATCACAGCAAAAGATGTCGCTGCTCTCCGTGAGAGAACAGGCGTCGGCATGATGGACTGCAAGAAAGCCCTTATGGAAACAGACGGCGATATGGAAAAGGCAATCGTCATCCTTCGTGAAAAGGGACTTGCAACTCAGGCTAAGAAATCGGGAAGAATAGCTGCCGAAGGTCTTGTAACAGCAGTTGTTGATACTGCAAAGAAGGCAGGTTGCGTTCTCGAAGTTAACTCAGAAACAGACTTCGTTGCAAAGAACGAAGCATTCGTTGAATTCGTAAAGAAGGTTGCTCAGACAATTATCGACACAAACCCTGCCGATGTTGAAGACCTTAAAACAAAGACAATCAGCGGCGGAAACATCACCGTTGAAGCAGAACTTCAGGAGCTTTTCCTCAAAATCAGAGAAAATCTCCAGATTCGTCGCTTCCAGAGATTTGACGGCGTTCTCGTTCCCTATGTTCACGGCGAAGGTAAAATTGCCGTTCTCGTTCAGATGGAAACAGACCTTCCCGCAGACAACGCAGGTATGCTTGCAGTAGGTAAAGACTGCGCTCTCCAGATTACATCTATGAACGCTCCTTACCTCAATAAAGAAGCTGTTCCTGCCGATGTTCTCGCAGAAGAGAAGAGAATTATGCTCGCTCAGATGGCTGAGGATCCCAAGATGGCTAACAAGCCCGACCAGGTTAAAGAAAAAATCGTTGACGGCAAGGTTTCAAAGTACTACACAGAAAACTGCCTTCTCGACCAGGTATTCGTTAAGGATAACGACCTTACAGTTCAGAAGTACATCGACAAGTGCGCTAAGGAACTCGGCGGCTCTATCAAGGTAACAGGCTATGTCCGTTACGAAAGAGGCGAAGGTATCCAGAAGCGTGAGGACGATTTCGCTGCTGAAGTTGAAAGCATGACAAAGAAGTAATTTAAACTGATTTTGATAAAGGAAAGGGAGGTGCAACCCCATGGCAAAGTGCGATATTTGCGGAAAGGGTGTAACTTTCGGCATTAAGGTTTCTCACTCACATCGTCGTTCAAACAGAACATGGAAGCCCAATGTCAAGAGAGTAAAGGTAATCGAAAACGGAACTCCTAAGCATATTCATGTATGCTCAAGATGCCTTCGTTCAGGCAAGGTAACAAGAGCCGTTTAAGGTTTTCTTACACAAGATAAATAATTCAGGGGTACTTTGCAGTGCGCAGAGTATCCCTGTTTTTATTTTATTTTGTTTAAATCACTTGTAATTCCTTAATAATTATAGTATAATGTATAGTGTTTAACTATATTCTTTTGCGGAGGTTCAAAATGTCGCTCGATACAGTTTTGTTTGGCAGTACCACAGTCCTGCAGATATTTGTAAGAATAATAATAATCTTTCTTATTACCCCTGTCCACGAGTTTGCACACGCGTGGGCGGCGCATAAATTAGGCGACGATACCGCCTCCTATCAGGGCAGACTTACAATAAACCCCATAGCGCATATTGACATTATCGGAGCGGTATGTATACTCCTTTGCGGTTTTGGCTGGGCAAAGCCCGTCCCCGTTAACCCATTGAATTTTGACCGAAAGCATACTTTAAGGGGAGGAATGGCGCTCACCGCTCTTGCGGGACCTTTATCCAACCTTATTGTCGCTTATCTCGGACTTATTGCATACAGATTTGTAGTTGATTTTGCAAATGTTGAAAGCAAATCGGTTTTCTATATTGCTCTTATGCTTTATTACTTTGCACAGCTCAATGTGGGACTTGCCGTGTTCAACTTCATTCCTATCCCACCCCTTGACGGCTCAAAGATACTCGGAGCAATCCTTCCTCGGAAAGCTGAACAATGGCTTGACAGAAACAGCCGCGTGGTGTCTATCGTTTTTATGGTAATACTCATCACAGGTGTTCTCTCCATTCCTTTGGGATTTGTAAGCAACCTTGTAATGTTCGGTCTTCACTTCCTTGCACGCTGGGTTGACCTCATTGCAATGGTGTTATAAGGGTATAGCTTATGGCAGAACTTTCATTTAAACTCGAACAATTTGAAGGACCATTGGACCTTCTTTTGCACCTTATCTCAAAGCATAAGCTTAATATCAACGACATTTCCATCACAATCCTTGTTGAGCAATACTTAGATTATATCGAAAAAATGACCGAGCAGGATATGGAAGTCACGGTTGACTTTCTTGAAATGGCGGCAAGGCTTATCTATATCAAAACCGTTTCTCTTTTGCCAAAGCACGAAGAAGCGGACATTATGAAAAAAGAGCTTGAAGGCAGACTGATAGAACACTCTCTCTGCAAAAGGGCGGCAGAAATACTCACAAAAAAATACTGCGGAGATAACATTTTTGTAAGAGAACCTCTTCCCGTCGAGCTTGACAACACCTATCGCCTTATTCACGAAAAAGACGAGCTTGTCGACGCGTGGTCGGGCATCACCGTCAAGAAAAAGGACGCCACCCCCGTCAAGATTGAGTCTTTCGGAAAAATCGTTTCAAAGCGTATGGTTTCCGTCACATCAAAGATAATCTTTGTGCTGAGAAAGCTTTACACCACAGGCACTGTTATGATGAAATCCCTCTATGACGGTATGACCGATAAATCCGAAAGAGTCGCCACCTTTCTCGCCGTTCTGGAACTTACCAAAGCAGGCAGAATTACAATAAGCGACGATAACGAAACTATCACCTTTACTGGAAGAAAGAAAAAAGAGGAGGCTTTGTCCACATAATGCAGATAAATGAAAAAACAGCAGTTATCGAGGCTATCCTCTTTGCAAGCGGAGAGCCTATCGAAGCAGAAAAAATTGCCGAGGCGGCAGGAGTGGAAAAGGATACCGCAATAAAGCTTATCAATATCCTGCGCGACCGTTATGAAGATAACAAAAGTGCGATTGAAATATTAAAGCTCGGCGACTGCTACCAGATGGCGACAGCCGAAAAATACGGCGAATACATAAAAGCGGCGCTTGAAACAAAAAAGAAAACGCCCCTTTCGCCCGCCGCGATGGAGGTTTTAACGATAGTCGCCTACAATCAGCCCGTCACAAAAAGCTTTGTCGAGCAGGTAAGGGGAGTTGACAGCGCAAGCATAGTCAATTCTCTCGTTGAAAAAAATCTGCTTGAAGAAGCGGGCAGAGTCGATGTTCCCGGCAAACCTATCGCTTACCGCACAACCGACAATTTCCTCCGTTGTTTCAGAATGTCCTCCATCGAGGATTTGCCGCCTTTACCTAATATGAGCGACCAGATAGTTTTTGACGAAATAACCGAAGAATAAATCTTACAGATAATTTTAAAAGGGAGGTGACATCTTGCTCGCTCTCTATATTATAGGCGGAATTATTCTGTTCATAGCGATTTTACTCCATTGTCCCGTCAGGGCAAAAATCAGCTATATAGATAAACAGTTTGACCTTTCGGTGAAGTATCTTTTTTTCACCCTCTACCCCTTAAAACAAAAGGAACAGCCCGAAGAAACCGAGGAACAGCAGGGCGGGGAAGAAAAAACGGAAGAACCTCCAAAAGAAGAACAACCGACCGAAGAACAGTCCGAACCGCCACAAATTCCTGTTAAAGAAAAAAAGAAGAAAGAAAAGCTCACGGCTGAGGAAAAAGAAGAACGCAAAAAAGAGCTTCTCGAAAAGATAGAGCTTGTAAAGATTATTTTAAAATCGGCAAGCAAGGGGCTTAAAAAACTTCTCTCGGCGATAAAGATTTATGACATAGCGGTTGATATAGATGTTGCCGATGAGGACGCTTGCAACGCCGCCATAAATTACGGCAGAATGAATGCCGCCGTCTATAATTTTATATCTTTTCTGAGGACATTCTTCACAATTTCCATAGAGCATATCAACATAAGCTGTATCTATAACAGCAATGAAAGCAAGTACAATGCCGCCTGCAATATCCACGCAATACCCTCTACAATTCTCTCGGCGGCGCTTATTATCGGAACAAAATTCCTGTTCCTTTATCAGAAGAAAAAAAGAGCGGACAAAAAAGCTCTTAAAAAATTACAGAAAGAATTAAAAAAACAGGCTGTAAAAGCTTAACGAAAGGAAGTTATTATTATGAGCGACCACCCTATCAGCGAACTTATGGGAATTAGTATGGACAAAATAAAAGAAATGGTTGATGTCAACACCATTATCGGAAATCCCATTCAGTCCCCCGACGGCACAATAATCATCCCCGTTTCAAAGGTATCATTCGGATTTGCGTCGGGCGGCTCCGACCTGCCTACAAAAAATCAGAACGAGCTTTTCGGCGGTGCCAGCGGCGCAGGAGTTTCCATTCAGCCCCTTGCATTCATCGTTGTTTCAAACGGAGATGTAAAGCTTCTTCAGATGTCCGTTGACGCAAAGCTTCCCAACGCTATCGTCAACCTTGTGCCCGAAGTGTTTGATAAAGTGTCAAACCTTATCGATAAGAATAAAAAAGGCGAATAGAATTGAACTCACCGCCATAAAATGATTTATATATCATTTTTTGTGGCGGTGGTTTTATGAAAAAAATCCTTTCGGTCGTTCTTTGTCTTGTTATTCTGCCCTCTTTGTTTACATTTTCGGTTTTTGCCGACGACGCTCCCGATATTTCTGCAAAAAGCGCCGTTCTTATCGACAGCGTTACGGGCAGAGTGCTTTATGCCAAAAACGAAAACGAACAACGGGCAATGGCAAGTACAACAAAGATTATGACTACGCTCCTTTGCCTTGAAAGCGGCGACCTTGATACAGAATTTGTCGTTGACAGCGACGCTATTAAGACTGAGGGCTCTTCTATGGGGCTTTTAGAGGGCGACATTGTCACAAAGCGCGCTCTTTGCGTCGGAATGTTACTTCCGTCGGGCAACGACGCCGCAAACGCTACTGCAATAAAGCTTGC
This sequence comes from uncultured Clostridia bacterium, assembly GCA_945788225.1. GTDB lineage: Bacteria > Bacillota > Clostridia > Oscillospirales > Ruminococcaceae > RGIG4131. The sequence goes on along the minus strand of CALZLD010000086.1, from coordinate 327 downwards.
AGGCAGTTTTCCTGCCTTTGCCGATATGATGAATAAAAGGGCAGAGGAGATTGGAATGAAAAATACCTGCTTTGAAACCCCGTCGGGACTTGACGGCGAGAACCACCATTCCACCGCCTATGATATGGCTCTTCTGACAAGAGAAGCTCTCAAAAACCCCGACTTTGCAAAGCTTTGCTCTCAAACGGAAATCACCCTCGAATACGGCAATCCCCCTTACAGAAGAACGCTTAAAAACACCAACAAACTGCTTTCTATGTATGACGGCTGTATCGGAGTGAAAACGGGCTTTACCGATAATGCGGGCAGATGCCTTATCTCTGCGGC
>CALZLD010000085.1 GCA_945788225.1 uncultured Clostridia bacterium | reverse complement strand
TTTGTTGTCAAAAAAGAAGGTCGCCAAGAAAGGCTCGCAGAGCCGTTGGCGAAACCTAAATTAAAATCACACCAAAGGTGTGCTTCAAGCATTTTAAAATTATCAGAACGAAATCCCGTATTTTTTCAACATTTCAAGAGAAAAAACAGAATATCCCGCAGGCAACGAAACAAGCCCGTCGGGAATGTCCGTTCCGTAATCGAGAACCTTGCATAAGGTATCGCCGTCGCTTATATATAAAAGTATGTCCTTATCCTTTTCATAATAAAATCTAGTTGTTTTTCCGTTCTGCTTTATCTCATCGTATTCATATAAAACGCCGTTTATCTTCTGCTCGCCCGATGTGAATTCTGCGTTTTCATATTCGCCGTTTGCAAAGCCCTTTATGCCGTCGGGCAGAGTTACGGGCAGACTTTCTTCACTCTGCTCTATGGCGATTTTCTTGTCGTGCATAATAAGATAGGCTTTTTTGTCCATAATAATAACGCCCAGCCTTACTCCGCCGAGATAAAATTCCATTCCGCTCCTGCCGTCCTTGACAGCGATTGTCGCAACGATATTTTCGTATGTGCCGTCCTCTTTGCGATAGGGGAGAGATACCTTTGCAGTTATCGGCGACTTTCCCGAATTGAATACATTTTTATATATCGCCATTGTCCGCTCGCCTGCTTTATACCCCTGCTTTTCGGTAGTGGTTTCAGCCGTTGTGGTTGTCACGACAGTTGTTGTAGTCGCAACGGTTGTGGTCGTCACGGGAGTGGTAGTGGTTGCAACAGTTGTCGTTGTTACGGGGACAGTAGTTGTAATCGGAACGGTAGTTGTAACAAGGGGTGTTGTTGTCGCAACGGGAGTAATCTGCGGCTCTTTTGTATATTCTTCTTTTACGGAGTTTAACAGAGCGCACCCCGAAAGCGTCAGCGAAAGAATTATTGCAACCGATAATATATTTCTTTTTTTCATTTAATTATTCCCCACAAAATATTTTTTTAAAGTATAGCATATTGCATTAAAATTTTCAATATATCTCTTTTTATATTGCATTTTTCGGCAAATTGTTGTAAAATTCTATATGGAGCATCAAGCTTCAAATATTTTAAGAAACGGGGTTATTCTTTTGGACAAGTTTTTCAAGCTTAAAGAAAACAACACAACTGTCAGAACAGAAATACTCGCCGGTATAACAACCTTCTTTGCAATGGCTTACATCGTATTTGTAAACCCAAATCAGGTTGCGGCAGGCGGAGCAAACGGCTGGCTTGCTGATCTCGGTGCAGACTCGGCAGCACTCGGACAAATCTGGAACGCAGTATTCATCGGCTCGGTTCTTTCCGCTATTATCGGAACGCTCCTCTATGCATTCTATGCAAAGCTCCCCTTTGCGCAGGCCTGCGGAATGGGACTTAACGCATTCTTCTGCACAACATTCATCTCGGGCGCATATTTTGCAGGAACAGACCTTATAACAGGCTATCATTCGGGACTTGTTATTATCTTCCTTTCGGGAGTAATATTCCTTATCCTTTCTGTTACGGGACTTCGTGAATACATCGCAAAGGCTATGCCCGACTGCCTTAAAAAGTCAATACCTGCAGGTATCGGACTTTTCATCGCCTTCATCGGCTTCCAGAATGTCGGCATTATTCAGGACAACCCTTACACACTCACACAGTTTGTTGATATAAACGGAGCAAGAGTTTCGGGCGATTTCTCGGCTGTTACCCCTGCGCTTGTTGCACTTTTGGGCTTTATCATCATCGCAGTTCTCGGCAAGCTCAAAGTCAAGGGTAATGTTATCATCGGTATCCTTGCTTCAACAGTTATTTATTATCTTGCAACCTGGCAGCTCCCCTCACTTGACCTTTCAGCAATAGGACAGTCCTTTGCAGACTTCGGCAAGGTAGGCTTTATGGGACTTTTCAACGGCGACGCATGGGCAAACGCATTCTCAGGAGCTCACATCGGCGGAATTTTCAATGCTATTATGCTTATCATCACATTCTGCCTTGTTGATATGTTCGACACGCTGGGAACACTTTACGGCACAGCCTCTGAGGCTGATATGCTTGACGAAAACGGCGACCCAATAAGAGTTGGCAAGGCTATGATGTCAGACTCAATAGCAACAGTTGCAGGCTCGCTCTTCGGAACATCAACCTGCACAACCTTCGTTGAGTCCGCTTCAGGCGTTGCGGCAGGAGGAAGAACGGGACTTACCGCTCTTTCAACAGCAGTATGCTTTATCGTATGCCTTTTCTTCAGCCCTCTTGCAAGCATCATTCCCTCGGCGGCAACAGCTCCTGCGCTCATCTATGTCGGCGTTCTTATGGTAAAGAACTTTGCCAAGGTTGATATGGAAGACCTCCTCTCAGCAGTTCCCGCATTCCTCACACTCGTTATGATGCCTCTTACCTACTCAATCTCAAACGGTATCGGTATCGGAGCAATAGCATACACACTCATCACACTCTGCACAGGCAAGTACACAAAGAAGGATATTGCAGTAACAATCATTGCAGTGCTCTTTGCTATAAGATTTATCTTCGTAACAATGTAATTTCTGCGAAAAATCTCAGGCAAAATTCTGTGTTAAACTCGCTCGGAATATCGGTATATGCCGTCGCTCGTTTGCCTTGAATTTTGCCAAATCTTTTTCGCAGACGGACTGAAAATCTCAGGCAAAATAAAAGGACGCCTTTTGGCGTCCTTTTGTTTTTATAACACAAAAGCAAAAAGGACACCTCAGGGGGCTCCCCTTGGTATCCTTATTTTCATATTCTGCAACAACCCGGACCTGCGGAACAGAGTTTTGCTTTAAAAAGGGAACTGTCGGCTCTCGGATGCGCATTCCCAAGAGCCGTTTGCGGAAGCACTGAGTGACCTTCCAAAGTATATATCGGTCGGTCGCCAAAAAAGTTTAGCACTAATTCAGAATATTTTCGCTTTCTTTGAAAAACAGCGAATTTACCGCCTTTTTCAGCTGCGGCATAGTTTCTAGGCTTTCGTCCTTTGATATGGTTTTCTTTGCCGCTTTCTGCGTTATTTCAAGCGTTTCGCTGTCGAATGTGGCAAGCTTTAAGGGCGGTAGACCGTGCTGACTTTCACCGAAGAAATCTCCGCACCCACGCAGAAGCATATCCTCTTCGGAGATTTTAAAGCCGTCTGTCGTTGATGTCATTATTTCAAGGCGCTTTCGGCAATCGTCGCTTAAATTTTCGGTTAAAAGAACGCAGTAGCTTTTGTATTTTCCTCTGCCCACTCTGCCCCTTAGCTGATGAAGCTGAGAAAGTCCGAAGCGGTCTGCGTTTTCAATGAGCATAACCGTTGCGTTGGGAACATCCACTCCTACTTCCACAACGGTTGTGGAAACAAGAAGCTGTACCTCGCCCGATTTAAAGCGCGACATTATGCTGTCCTTTTCGGCAGATGTCATCTTGCCGTGAAGAACTCCCACCGTGTAGCCCGAAAAATAGCTGTCGCTTATCTTTTTTGCATAGGAATTCACCGCCATAAGTCCGCTGTCGCTGTCGTCAATCATCGGGCAGACGATATACCCTTGTCTGCTCTCGTCAAGCTGTTTTTTAACGAATGAAAACGCCCTCGTCCTTAAATTTGCGCCCTTTATGGCATAGGTTTCAATAGGTTCTCTGCCCTTGGGTAGCTCGTTCAGTATGGATATGTCAAGGTCGCCGTAAACCACAAGCCCCATCGTCCTCGGAATAGGTGTTGCCGACATTACAAGCTTATGGGGATTTTCTCCCTTTTCGGCAAGGGTTGCCCGCTGATTTACGCCGAAGCGGTGCTGTTCGTCGGTGATGACAAGACCTAACCGCTTAAACTCCGTTGACTGCGTGATGAGCGCGTGTGTTCCCACAACGACATCGACTTCGCCCGACTTTATTCTTTCTTTTAAAAGAGCTTTCTGCTTTGCAGTCATTGAGCCTGTAAGTAAAGCGACAGTTACTCCCAACCCCTGCAAAAAGCCATTCAGGGTTTCATAGTGCTGAAAAGCAAGAATTTCTGTCGGAGCCATCAGAGCCGACTGACAGCCGTTTTTCTTTGAAAAATAACAAGCCGCCGCCGCAACAGCCGTCTTGCCCGAGCCTACATCGCCCTGCAAAAGTCTGTTCATCGGAATATCTCCGCACATATCGTCCGTTATATCTTTGACGGCATTTTTCTGCGCGTTGGTCAGCTCAAAGGGGAGACTATGGTAAAATTCCGATATATCGGTGTTTTTCATCTTACAACCCGTAAGGCTTTTGTTTCGTCCTTTAAGAAATAACAGTCCTGATTGCAGGAGAAAAAGCTCGTCAAAAGCAAGACGCTTTTTTGCAATTTCAAGAGCGGTGTTGTCCTTTGGAAAGTGGATATTCTTCAACGCATAGGAAAGAGAGCAGAGCTTGTTTTCGGCTAAGACCTCCCTGGGCATATATTCGTGAGGGAAATTATCAAAAAGAGTTAAAGCCTCTTTCACATTCGTCTGTATCATCTTTGAGGTAAGCCCTTCGGTGAGATGATAATATGGCATTATCAGTTCGTCGCTGTCAACTCTTATTATTGTGGGGGAGTTAAGCTCTTTTCTTATGAAATTGCCCGTAACTTTGCCGTAAAAGAGGTATTCTTCGCCCTCCTTGACGCCGTTCCACGCATAGACATTGTTGAAAAAGGTGACTATCATATCCCCCGAAAAATCAGTTATCACCAGCTTATAAACGGTCATACCCTTTCTTATTCTCTGTTCGGGCAGCTTTTTTGTTACGACCGCCTTTATGACATTGTTTTCTTCGGTAACAGCGTTTTCAATCGCCGTCGGAGAGGTGTAGTCGGTGTATCTTGCGGGGTAGTGGCAGAGTAGGTCCTTGACTGTATTTATCCCGATTTTCTTGTAAAGCTCCGCGCGCTTTTTGCCCACGCCCGAAAGCTCGTTTATTGCCGAAAAAAAGTCCGTACCGCCTCACCCCTTTGTCAACAGAATGTATCTTAGCAAAGTATATCACAAAAGTCACCTATTTGCAATAACGGCATAAAATGCAATATATCATAAAACGAGGTGTTAATATGCTTTCTTCTGCATTTCTGGTTTTTGCCGTTTGCATCGACATTTTTGCGGCGGCGGTCTCATTGGGAGTAAAAAAGATTAAAATTCCGCTGATTTCTTCAACGGTGATAAGCTTTGTGGGCTCGATGTTTTTAATGTTTTCGCTTATGCTTTACAGCGCCGCAAAGGGAGTTATCCCTCCCATAGCTTTTCGTGTTTTTGGCGGAGTAACGCTGTTTGCGATGGCTTTATGGTGCGCTTTCGGAGAAAAAAGGGACATTTCAGCCGATAAGGACAAATCGGGTTCTATTTCGTTCAAGGAGTCCATAGGGCTTAGCTTTGTACTCTCGGTGGACGCATTGACAACGGGGTTCTGTTTCGGCTCGGACTATGTTCTGGAGTCCACAATTCTCGCCTTTATAATGGGGCTGACATTTATGATTGTCGGCAGAAAAATCGGTGAGAAATTCGGTGACAAATGCAAATTTTTAAGATACCTCAGCGCAGGAACGCTCTTTGTGCTGAGTATCACCAAAACGATATTCGGATAAATTGACAAAAACGCCCCTTTGTGCTATATTATTGGCATAGTAAGTCGGCACAAAGGAGCGTTTTATGTGGGCAAGGCATTAAAGCATTTTATAACTGTAACAAAGCACCGCAACGCTGTTATGAAGCATTGCTTCAAGGCGGGAATACCCTTTCAGGGGCTTTTGCACGACCTTTCAAAATACAGCTTTGAGGAATTCTTAAACGGTGTAAAATATTTTCAGGGCAACCGTTCTCCTCACGAGGCGGAGCGTGAAACCATAGGCTATTCTGCCGCGTGGATGCACCACAAGGGCAGAAACAAGCACCACTTTGAATACTGGACCGACTATAACTATAAAACAAAACAGATTTTCCCCGTTAAAATGCCCGTGAAGTATGTCAAGGAAATGTTCTGCGACAGAGTTGCCGCAAGCAAAATCTATATGAAGGACAAATATCACGACGGCGCGGCGCTTGAATATTTTATGCGCGGCAAAGCAAGAAGAAATGTCGATAAGGATACATCAGACCTTATCGAAAGCCTGCTTGTGATGCTTTCGGAAAAGGGAGAAAAAGAGACCTTTGCGTATATAAGGGAGCTTAAAGAGTATCCGCAAAAATAAATACGGTGACTTAAAGGGTATCGGAAAATTCCGATACCCTTATTTATTTATCACATTTTGTCGAAAGACGCATAATATAGTAGTGTCCCAAGGACAAAACCAGACGGAAGAGAGGATAAATCCTTATGAATAATACAAACGCATTAAGAATGCCCGAAAGCGCAATGCCCGATAAGCTGTCGCTTGCTATGGCATATGTTCCCTTTCAGTACTGGGAAAAACCCTATGCCGAAAACATAGCTTTTTCAAGGGGAACGATTTTTCAATCTCTTGATTTTCCTTTTATAGGCGAGGAGGCGGTACCCGATGAAAACAGACGCTAAGCAGGAATGCCTTTTAAAGACGATTATGATGTACAGCTTTGTCATTGATGAAATAGCACTTTATCTTGACACGCACAAGACCTGCGCCGAAGGTCTTGCATATTTCAGAAAATACCGCGACCTTTACAACGAGGCGGTAAAGAAATATGTCGAAGAGTACGGACCATTGAATTACAGACAGTCCAAGGCGGAAAAAAGCTGGGACTGGACCGACGGCAAATGGCCATGGGAAAAGGAGGACTGAGTTATGTGGAATTATGAGAAAAAGTTGCAGTACCCCGTAAAAATCAAGAACCCTAATCCCGCTATGGCAAAGATTATCATAAGCCAGTTGGGAGGACCGGACGGAGAACTCGGTGCGGCGCTGAGATACCTCAACCAGCGTTATACTGCTCCGTGGAGCGAGATAAAGGGCGTGCTCACCGATATAGGTACAGAAGAGCTTGCCCACATCGAAATGATTTCCGCGATACTTTATCAGCTGACGAGAAATCTCTCTATCGATGAAATCAAAAAGGGCGGTTTTGACACTTATTTTGTCGACCATACAACGGGAATTTACCCTGTTGCCGCTTCGGGAATGCCCTTTACGGCGACATATTTCCAGTCCAAGGGCGACATTATCACCGACCTAAACGAAAACCTTGCCGCAGAGCAGAAGGCGAGAACTACCTACGACAACATTCTTCGTTTTGCCGATGACAGCGATGTCCGCGACCCGATAAAGTACCTTCG
>CALZLD010000084.1 GCA_945788225.1 uncultured Clostridia bacterium | reverse complement strand
AAAAAATGCCGCCTTTAAAGGCGGCATTTTTATTATACTTTCCAGATTTCTTCTGCGTACTGCTTTACAGTTCTGTCCGATGAGAACTTGCCTGCGTTGCAAAGGTTCATCCAGCATTTCTTGTTGAATACCGTTCTGTCGTTTGCATATTCGCGGTTTGCTCTTATCTTTGCGTTGACATAGTCCTCAAAGTCGCGGCATATAAAGTAGTTATCAGGCTTGTGCCAGCTGAAACCGTTTGTGAGCGCACAGTAAAGCTCACCGAACATACCTGTTTCGCCATCGTTGAAGGTGCCGTCAACAAGAGTGTTGATAACTCTTTTAAGTCTGTCGTCGGCATAGTAGTAATCTTCCTTGGGACGATAGCTGTTCTTGATACGGTTGATTTCCTCAACTCTTGCGCCGAAGATGTATTCGTTCTGCTCGCCTGCTTCTTCTGCAATTTCAATGTTAGCGCCGTCCCATGTTCCGATTGTAATGGCACCGTTGAGCATAAACTTCATGTTGCCCGTGCCCGAAGCTTCAAGTCCCGCTGTTGAAATCTGCTCTGAGAGGTCTGCTGCGGGGATAAGCTTTTCGGCATAAGAAACATTGTAGTTCTGAACAAAAAGCACAAGGAGCTTGTCGTTTGTTTCGGGGTCCGAGTTTACCTTCTTTGCGATTTCGTTGATAAACTTTATGATACCCTTTGCTCTTCTGTAAGCGGGAGCTGCCTTTGCGCCGAAGATGAATACTGTCGGATGCCAGTTGTGAAGTGCATGTTCTTTAAGCTGGAAGTAGATGTCAAGAATTGCAAAAGCGTTGAGAAGCTGACGCTTGTATTCGTGAAGTCTCTTGACCTGAACATCAAACATAAAGTTGGGGTTTATCCAGAAGTTTTCGTGCTTGCCGATATATTCGATAGCTTCCTGCTTCTTTTCGCGCTTGATATGAGCAAATCTCTTGAGAGTTTCCTCGTCGTCCACAAACTTCTGCAAGCCTTTGAGCATATCGAGGTTTGTTATCCATTCGTCTGTGCCGAGCTTTTCTGTAATAAGAGCCGAAAGCTGAGGGTTGCAAAGACCGAGCCAGCGTCTTGGTGTGATACCGTTCGTCTTGTTCTGGAATCTTTCGGGGTAGGTGTTGTACCAATCTCTCAAAACATCGTTTTTAAGAATTTCGGTATGCAAAGCGGCAACGCCGTTGACATGGGATGTAGCAAAAACAGCCATATTCGCCATGTGGATACGGTCGCCCTTGATGATAGCGAGAGAGTTTATCTCATCTTCGGACTTTTTCTTCTTTGCAAGGTCGTGTTTCAGCTTTGTATCGATAAGACCTATTATGTCGTAAATTGTGGGGATAACCTTTCTGAAAAGCGATATATCCCATTTTTCAAGAGCCTCAGCCATAACGGTGTGGTTTGTATAGTTGAAGGTTTTCTGAGCGATGTCAAATGCGTCGTTAAAGCTCATACCCTCTTTAAACATAAGGATACGGATAAGCTCGGGGATAGATACCGTCGGGTGAGTATCGTTAAGCTGGATAGAGTAAAGCTCTGGGAACTTTGAGAAGTTTGAGCCGTATTTTTTCTTGTAGTTTGCAACAATATCCTGCAACGAAGCCGAGCAGAAGAAATACTGCTGTTTAAGACGGAGAATAAGTCCCTTTTCGGTGTTGTCGTTGGGGTAAAGAACATTACTTATAGCCTCGGCGAGAATTGCGTTCTCGGAAGCGTTGAGGTAAAGCTGATTGTCAAAGTCGGTGAAGTTGAATTCGTCAAGACCTTCCGCCTGCCACAGACGAAGAGTGTTTATGGACTTTCTGTTATATCCGATGATAGGAACATCATAGGGAACAGCCATAACCGACTGGTCCGCAAAGTCTATACGAACGCTGTCGCTTTCACAACGGATGCTCCAAGCGTCAATACCCTGATGAAGCCACTTGTCCGCAGTTTCTCTCTGGAAACCGTTTTCAAAATACTGCTTGAAAAGACCGTAGCGGTATCTTATGCCGTAACCGTTCAAGGGTATATCCTGCGATGCGGCGCTGTCAAGGAAGCAGGCTGCAAGTCTGCCGAGACCGCCGTTACCGAGAGCCGCGTCCTCGATGTCTTCAAAATCGTTGATGTTTATGCCCTGCTCTTCAAAAACTTCCTTTGCGGTGTCTAAAAGTCCTGCGCAGTAAAGGTTGTTGAAAACAGCTCTACCCATTAAAAACTCGGCTGAGAGGTAGTAAGCGCGTCTTTTTGCGGCGTGACGCTTTTCGCTCTTCTGCCATTCAGGCATAATGTCAGCCATTACCGTTCTTGCAAGAGCGTTGTGAAGCTGATGCACCGAAGCCTCTTTAAGAGTGGTCTTGTAATCGGTGTAAAGGTTGTTTTTGATTTGTGCAAGAAATTCCTTCTTGTTCATCTTGTCTTACCTCCATTTGTCATATTCAATGAAATCAATACCAAGGCTATTGTAGCATAAAATTTTAGACATTTCAACACCTATAATAATTTTTTAAAACTGTCCGCGAGCGGTGAACAAGCGTATTTCACAAAAGAACAATTATTTTTCGGGACAATGTTGTAATATTCACCGATTGACAAAATGATAACAAAAGGGTTAAAATTATTGAGTAACATTGCAAAAAGGGGATTTTTTGATGAATAACGATATCAGAGTAGTAAAATTCGGCGGAAGCTCTCTGGCGGACGCTTCGCAGTTCAAAAAGGTTGCTGAGATTATTCTTGCGGACAAAAGGCGCAGATACGCCGTTCCCTCAGCTCCCGGAAAGAGATTTAAAGAGGACACAAAGGTAACCGATATGCTCTATGCCTGCTATGACCTTGCAGAGAGCGAAAATTCGGGATACGAAAAGATATTCAAAGAGATAAAGGAACGCTATGAGGGTATCATCGAGGAGCTCGGACTTGACCTTTCTCTTGAAGAAGAATTCAAGAAGATTGAGAAGAACTTTCTTGCCAAGGCAGGCAGAGATTATGCCGCTTCAAGAGGAGAATATTTAAACGGAATTATCCTTGCAAAATACTTGGGCTTTGACTTTGTAGACTCGGCAGAGGTAATATTCTTCAACGAAAAGGGTATCTTTGATTTGCCACGAACGGTAAAGGTTCTCGGCGACCGTCTTTCAAAGCTTTCTTTTGCGGTTGTTCCAGGATTTTACGGCTCTATGCCCGACGGCTCCGTCAAGACCTTTTCAAGAGGAGGTTCGGACATAACAGGCTCTATCGTCGCAAGAGCTGTCAATGCTGAAATTTATGAAAACTGGACCGATGTTTCGGGATTTCTTGTTGCGGACCCGAGAGTTATCGACAACCCCGTTCCCATAACGACTATAACCTACAAAGAGCTCCGCGAGCTTTCTTATATGGGCGCTACCGTTCTTCACGAGGACGCTATCTTCCCCGTAAGAACAGCAGGTATTCCCATAAACATCAAGAACACCAACGCTCCCGAAGACAGAGGAACGATGATTGTCGCAAGTGCCGACGATATCATTCCGCCCTACACCATAACGGGTATTGCGGGAAAGAAAGGTTTTTGCGCAATCAACATCGAAAAGGATATGATGAACTCGGAACTCGGTTTCGGCAGAAAAATCCTTGAAGTGCTTGAAAATAACAATATCTCGTTTGAACATCTTCCCTCGGGTATCGACACAATGACCGTTCTTGTCAATGAAAACTCCCTTAACGGCAAGGCGGAAAGAATACTCAACGATATAAAGAACGCTGTCAACCCCGACCACATCGAGCTTGAACACAACATTGCGCTTCTTGCAATAGTGGGAAGAGGTATGCGCCGTCAGCGCGGTACAGCGGCAAGAGTTTTTGCGGCTCTGGCACACGCAAGAATAAATGTCAAGATGATTGACCAGGGTTCGTCCGAGCTTAACATCATCGTAGGCGTTTCGGACAACGATTTTGAAGAAGCGATGAAGTGCATCTACGCTATCTTTGTTGATACTGTTGAAGAATAAAATAAAAGCCTCCTTAAAAGGAGGCTTTTTTTCGCGTGGTTACACGGTTTTCAAGCACTCTTTCAGAGTGCTTTTGAAATAAAATCAAAGATTTTTTGTGGGGTTCATCGCACTCTTTACCTGCATAGTTCCCGTCTGCGCGTCAAAGAATACCGTTCTGCCGTAGTTTAAACCCGTATCCTCGGCGACAATGGGGATTGCAAGCTTATTCAGCACGATTTTTACCGCCTGAACATTGCGCTCGCCGATATTGAACACCGCAGAGTTGCTCTGGAACATCTGCGCTCCGCCTGCGATTTTTGCAACCGTTCCCGGAAAAGACGCTCCGCACTGCTTCATAAGGTTATAAAGCTCCCATATACCCGTGTCGGCATATCTTCTCATATTGTCGGTCTTTGAGGCGTCCTTGCTCCACGGGAGCATAATATGCGCAAGACCTGCTATTTTTTTATTCTTGTCATAAAGACAAATACCGACGCAGGAGCCGAGGGCGTATGTAGCAAGACTGTTATCGCCCGTACATATATTTAGGTCGGCTATTCCAACATTTACAATGCTCATATCTCTACTCCCAGCTTTTTAAAGAGTAATTCAAGCGATTCCATTTCGGGAATAAGTATCATATTACTTCTTATCTCATCGTCCGATACTCTGAACATATCGTCGATGAAAAGAACTCTGTCGCTGACTTCTGCAAATTCAACGGCGGGAACAGACATAATCGCTCCTACCATATCGGCGCAGAACGCAGGAACTGAAATGTCGATAAAAAGTCCCGTCAGCTGTGCTATAGCGTTGACATATGCGCTTGCCATAATATTTCCCATTTCGCATATTGCCGAACGGTCCATCTCGTCAAGGGCAAGAACGCTCTCGGTCTTTTTGCCGTAGAATGTGGTCGTGACCTTATTCGCAAAATTTTCTTTCAGAAGATACATCATCATTCCCTTGATATCGCCCGAAAGACGGATAAGAAGCCCGATAACAACCTGCTCGGGACCGCCGAGATTGTCGATGACCTCGTTGTATTCAAGGTCTCTTACAACGGGAACGCCTATGTCGATACTGCTTGAAAGTATCTGTGAAAGCGAAGTTGCCGAATTGCCCGAACCTATGTTTCCTATCTCTCTTAAAACATCCATCTGTATCGGGTTGAGGTCTTTAAATGTATTCAATGCCATTTGTCAGGCGCTCCTTTCAGATATTATCTTCTCAGCGAATTTACGCGCTGTTCAATGTCGTCTGCGGTCTGTATAAGCTTTGCGTTAAAGCTGAAACCGCGCTGATATTTGATGAGGTTTACCATCTCTGTCGCAAGGTTGACGGAAGAGCCTTCAAGGTAGTACTGCAACTTTTCCTGACCTCTGTCCGCTTCCGCCTCCCCCGAGCTTCCGTTGGCGGTGAAGTAGTTGTCGCCCTCGTTGTCAAGCCCGTATGGGTTGGAGAACTTGAATGTGCCGATAAGCTCCATTGTGGCGGCGCTGTCAAGGTTTCCGTTTTCGTCAAAGACTGCTGTTATGGGGTTGTTGTCGTAGTCAAGGACATAGTTTCCCTTTGCGTCTACAAGTCCCCAGGTGCCGTCGCCGTTGTTGCTGAGACGGAACGAGCCGTTCTTGGTATAGTAAATCTTGCCCGAAGACGCGTCCTGCACTGCAAAAAGCTCCTCCGAGGGAATTGCAAAGTCAAGCTCTCCGTCTGTGCTTTCAAGTCTGCCTATATCAAACATAAGGTCGGTCTTGTCAATTTTTACTCCGTGACCTGTTTCAACCTGGTCGTTGCCCATCTTTCTTGTATAGATAAGGTCGCTGAACGACGCGCGGTGAGTTTTAAAGCCGTTGGTGTTTACATTCGCGACATTATTCGAGGTTATATCCACAGCCCTTTGCATACTTATCGTTCCTGCGGCGGCTGAATAAAATCCTACTGTCATAAAAGGCTAACCCCCTTATCTCAATGCGGCAATTTCTGTTGCCGCTTTCTGATTTATGTTGTCAATGGTGGAAAGTGCGGTGCTGCAAGCCTCAAAAAGCCTTTGCGCCGCAAGAACATCAATGGTTTCTTCGGTTATATCCACATTCGAGCGTTCATAAGCGCCCTGGATTATGCGGTAATCCTCATCGGCGGGAATATCGTTTGTCCCCGAAAGGTTGACAAACATATTGTCGCCCTTTTTTTCAATATCCTGATTAGAGTCCACATAGGTAAGCTGTAATTTATACTGCCTGCCGTCCTCCGTGGTTATTGTGCCGTCCTCGGCGACAGAAAAATCCGCCGTTCCTATCTGAATGGGGTTGCCGTCGTCAGCTATTACTCTGCCTGCGCTTCCGAGAGCTAAGTACCCCTCTTCGTCAAGGTTGAACTGACCGTTCCTTGTGAGCAGTACCTCGCCGTCGTCCTCATAAAGCTTGCTGTAAGGCTGAACATTGAAGTAAACATTGCCCCTTATCGCCATATCAAGTCTGCTGCCCGTATATTCAAAGGAGCCTTGTTCAAGGTTTGCCCTTACTACTTCCTGTGTGCGATAGGTGATATTGCCCGTTTTGTTGTTCTTTCCTCTGACAAGGATAAGTCGCTCGTCAAAGGTGGTGTTTATGCTTGTATCCGCTTTGTATCCCGCGGTGTGAACATTTGCTACATTACTGCTTATTATATCTATAATACGCTGTTGGTTTATCATACCGTTTGCCGATATGTAAAATCCTCTGTACATAAAAGCTCTCCTTTACTGTACTAATTCATATAGCTTTCCATGCTGCGTTTCAAAAGCATCATAGCTTTTGTATGTATCTGACAAATTCTCGATTCGCTGACATCCATTACCTTTGCGATGTCGGAAAATCTGAGCTGTTCGTAGTAGTATAATGAAATGACCGTTTTCTGCTGTTCGTTCAGGCTGTCGATAGCTGAGGCCAAGACCTCGCTTCTTTCTCTGCGATAGAGATTGCGTTCAGCCTCCCAGCTTCCCGTTTCGTCCTTCGGTTCAGAGAAATCGGTGTTGCCGTTTTCAAGCATTTCTTCAAAAGAAAGCGAATTTGCCGCCGCCGACTGAGCCATTCCCTTTAAAAGCTTTTCTTCGGATATTCCCATAGCGTTTGCAAGCTCTGAGTTTGTCGGCTCTCTTCCGAACTCGGAATAGAGCTTTGAAAAGGTCTTGTCAAGCTCCTTTGCAAAACGGCGCACTCCGCGGGGAATAATATCCTGCTTTCTTATGTAGTCGATGATTGCGCCCCTTATTTTTATCGAGGCAAATGTTTCAAACTTGACATTCTTGTCAATGTCAAAGCTTTCAACCGCCGACATAAGCGCCATCATACCCTCGTTGGTGATATCGTCCGCGTCGGCATATTTCTGATACATATTTCTTGTTGAAATAACCGCAAATCTCACAAGCGAAGAATACGCCATAACAATATCGTTGCGCACCTTGACATCCTTTGTCTT